>VEPF01000337.1 GCA_012027055.1 Gemmatimonadota bacterium
GCGCTGCGGCGCGCGCTCGAGCTGCGGCCAGACCTGGAGCGCGCGCTCGCCGACGGCCCGGCCGCCCGCGAGGCGCTGGCAGAGCTGTTCGACCTGATCCGGCTGGCACTCGGGTGAGTGCCGATCCCTCGAAGCATCCCGGCGCGCCGGCCGAACCGGCCAACCGGCGCAACGGCTGCCTCGGATCGCGATCGCTGGTCGGGTTCGCGATCAGCGCGATCCTGCTCTATTTCGCGTTCCGCACCATCGACTTCCGCGAAGCCGGCCGGCGCATCCTCGAGGCCGATCCCGTCCTGTACGTGCTGGCCGCGGTCCTGGCGCCCGCCGTGTTCTGGATCCGGGCCTGGCGCTGGAAGTCCATCCTGGAGCCGGTCGCGCCGGGCAGCACGTTCCGCAATCGCTTTGCCGCCACCACCATCGGCTTCATGGGCAACAACCTGCTGCCCATGCGCATCGGCGAGTTCATGCGCGCCTACGCGCTGGCACGCGTGGAGCCCGTGCCGATCGTCTCCGCCTTCACCTCGCTGGTGATCGAACGACTGCTGGACGCGGTCTTCATCGTGTCCTTCCTCTTCATCTCGATGGCGCTCCCGGGCTTCCCCGGGTTCGGCGTCGAGGGCACCATCTACACCACCGCCGCGCGCGGCGTGGCGGTCTTCATCGTGATAGCCTTCGTGCTGCTGGGCGGATTCGTGATCTGGCGCGAGCCGGCCGCGCGCAGCACCGAGGCCGTGGCCAGGCGCCTGCCGCGTGGTTTCCGCAGGCCCCTCGTCGATTCGCTGGAGGCCTTCCTGGCCGGGGCCGGGATGCTCCGCCGCCCGCGCCTGATCTCCCGCGCGGCGTTCTGGACGGTGGTGCTCTGGTTCGTCAACGCGGCCTCCTTCTGGGTGGCTTTCCGCGCCTTCGACATGCGGCTCAGCTTCACGGCCGCCCTGTTCTTCCAGTCGGTGATCGCGCTCGCGGTCTCCGTCCCTTCGGCGCCCGGCTTCTTCGGCCCGTTCGAGCTCGCGGCCAAACTGGTACTCGCCGACATGTGGGGCATGGATCCGTCCCACGCGATCGCCATGGCCGGCGGGTTCCACATCGCCGGCTTCATCCCGGTGACTCTGATCGGCATCCATTACGCCCGCCGCATCCACCTCTCGCTGCGCGAAGTGAAGCTGAGCGAGCAGACCATCGAGGCCGCGGTGGAACGGACCACCGGCGTCGATCCCGCTCGCCGGAGCGCCACCTGCGCCGGCCATGATCCGCGTGCTCGCCCCCGCCAAGCTGCACCTCCACCTGGAGATCCTCGCGCGGGAGGAGAGCGGCTACCACCAGCTGGAAACGCTCTTCTGCGAGCTCGAGCTCGCGGATGAACTGGAGCTGGAGCCGGTCGCGCGCGGCGTGGACGTCGTCCTCGCTGCGACGACTCCCGACGCGAGCGCGGCGCTCGGACCCGTGCCGGACAACCTCGTGTACCGTGCAGCCCGACTGTACCTGGAGGAGACCGGGGTCGGTGAGGGTGTGCGCATCAGGCTCACCAAACGCATCCCGGTCGGCGCCGGACTGGGCGGTGGCTCCAGCGACGCGGCCGCCACGCTGCTGGCCCTGGACCGGCTGCACCGCGACCGGCTCGGCAACGCCGGGCGCCTGCGTCTCGGGGCACGACTCGGGAGCGATGTCCCGTTCTTTCTCTGCGGCTCGCCGCTCGCCCTCGCCTGGGGACGGGGCGGACGCCTGCTGACGCTGGAGCCGCTCCCGCCCCACCCCGTGCTGCTGCTGCTGCCCGAAGAACGGATGTCCACGGCCGAAGCGTATGCCGCGGTGGACCGGCGCCGGGCAGGGCAGGAGGCCGGCCCCGAGCCGAGCGTGCTGCGCCCGGGTCGCCTCGGCGACTGGGAACACATCGCCCGGCACGCGCGCAACGACTTCGAGGCGGTGGTCTTCGAGCGCCACCCGCACCTGGCCGAAGCCAAACGGCTGCTCCAGCGGGAGGGAGCCCTGCTGGCGCTGCTCACGGGATCGGGCAGCACGGTGTTTGGCATCTTCCGGGACCAGGGCAAACTGCACCGTGCCGTGGCCGCGGCAGAGACCGCGGGACTGCACACGATCGTGACTCGCACGGTCTGCCCGCCCAGCCCGCCGCCCTGCGGCTGATCCCGAACGAACGCGCGGGCCGCACCCGGATGGGGCACGGCCCGCGCGTATTCGGAATGGTATTGCCCTGCCAGGATTCGAACCTGGACCTCACGGCTCCAAAGGCCGGCGTCCTGCCATTGGACCACAGGGCACCACGAGCGACCGCTGCCTTCGCGGCGCTCGCTGGCGCTCCAAACTAGCGGCTCCGGCGCACGCGGTGAATATCGCCACTCCTGCCGCTCTTTCCCGCAGCCGGGCCCGGGCCTAGCTTCAGCCCATGCCGACCCCTCGCCGCACACCGCCCCGCGGCCTCCCCGACAGCGTGCGCCGCAAGCTCGAAGTCGCCACCGCCATGGCCTGGGAAGCGCTGGTCGAGACGCACGTCGGTGAGGCGGCCTCCTTCGTGACCCTGCTTGCCGACCGCCTGCCGCTCGAGGATGCGCTCACGCGCTACTTCCGCGAGATGGACCTCACCGACACCATGGTGACCGCCATCCGCACGCGCGTCCTGCTGGCTGCCGAAGCCGAGCAGGAAGGCGCCGCCGACGGAGCGGCCGCATCGTCCGCGGCGCCCGCGACCCCACCGAGCGATTCGGCACCCGTCCCGCTTCACCCCGCGGCCGGTGAGGAGGATGAGGGCTGGCGGCGTTTCCTGCCCGATGCCGTGGTACGCGAAATCCGGGAGCGGCAGAAACGCGCCGAGGACACCGAGCGCATCGTGCAGCTGGCGCTGGCCCGCAGCGAGGAAGCGCTGATCCGCACCCACGTCGAAAACGCGATCAGCTTCGCCGCCCTGCTCGACGACCATGTCTCCCTCGACCGGGCCGTCCAGCAGTACCTCGGCGCAGTGGTGCTGACCGGCTGCCGCGGGCAGGTGGTCTTTCAGCGCGCGATGGCCAGACTGGCGGAAGTGCATCTGCCGCAATGAAGGGCCAAGGGCCAAGGGCCAAGCGCCAAGAACGTTGAAGAGTTCTTGCCCCTTGCATCTGGTTACCTCTTGGCGCTTGGCCCTTGGCACTTGGCCCTCCGCGCCTTGACCCCCTCCCGACCCAAGTAATAAGTTTTAAGGCTATGACGCTTTCGGGAGCTGGATATCTTGCCTGATTCGGCTCAGGGTCCGTTGCTCCTGCTGAGCGGTACGGCCAACCGACCGCTCGCGGAGGAGATCGCGCGGCACATGGGACTGCCGCTCGGCGATGCCACGGTCAAGCGGTTCTCGGACGGCGAGATCTTCGCGCGGATCAACCAGAACGCGCGCGGCCGCGAGGTCTTCATCATCCAGCCGACGCCGCCGCCGGGCGACAACGTGGTGGAGCTGCTGCTGCTGATCGCCGCGGCCAAGCGGGCATCGGCGGCGCGGGTGGCGGTGGTGGTGCCCTACTTCGGGTATGCGCGGCAGGACCGGAAAGCCCAGCCGCGCGTGGCCATTGGCGCGAAGCTGATGGCGAACCTGATCGAGGCGGCGGGCGCGGACAAGGTACTCGGGATCGCCTTCCACACGCACCAGATCCAGGGGTTCTTCGACGTCCCGGTGGACCACCTCTACGCGGCGCCGCTGCTGACGCAGTATTTCCGCGAGCTGCAGCTGGACGGTCCGGTGGTGGTGGCGCCGGACGTCGGCGCGGCGAAGATGGCGCGGGGCTTTGCGCGGCGGCTGAACGCGAGCTTCGCGATCATCGACAAGCGCCGGCCGGCGCACAACCAGGCGGAAGTGCTGCAGGTCATCGGCGAGGTGGATGGCCGCCCCTGCATCGTCGTCGATGACATGATCGACACCGCGGGCACGCTGGCCAGCGTGGTGCAGGCCCTGTCCGTACGGGGGGCGACCTCGATCTACGCGGCCGCGACGCATGCGCTGCTGTCGGGCCCCGCGCCGGAGCGGCTCCAGCAGTCCGCGCTGCGCGAGGTGGTGGTGACGAACACGTTGCACGTGCCCGAGGAGAAGCGCTTCCCGAAGCTGCGCATTCTCTCGATCGCCGAGCTGCTGGCGCGGGCGATCCGGTACACCCGCTCGAACGAGTCGGTGAGCCAGCTATTCGACTGAATGAGCGCCGGGCCGCGGGCGCGTTTCGCGTTGCGAAACGCGTGCGGAGCGGCGGGACCCGAGGAGAGAAAGAACCATGACCACGAGTGTGAGACTGTCCGCCCGGAAGCGTGAAGCAGCCGGCAAGGGTGCCGCGCGTAAGGCGCGGGCCGCCGGCCGCGTGCCGGCCGTCATCTATGGCCACGGCGAGCAGACTCGCCCGGTGAGCGTGGACGCGCACGAGCTGGAGCTGCTGTTCTCCCGCGTGCACTACGAGAACACCGTACTGGAGCTGGACATCGAGGGCGAAGCCTCGCCCGTCAAGGTGCTGGTGCGCGAGGTGCAGGCGCACGCCTTCAAGCGGTCGGTGCTGCACGTCGACTTCTACCAGATCCACGCCGACGAGCAGGTGAGCGTCGAGGTGCCGATCCGGTTGCACGGCTCGGCGCCGGGCGTGAAGGCGGCCGGGATCCTGATGCACAACATCACGGAACTGGAAGTACGCTGCTTCCCGGATCAGATCCCGGAGTACATCCAGGTCGACATCTCCGCGCTGGAGATCGGCGACGCGGTGCACGTCCGTGACCTGAAGCTGCCGGAGGGTGTCGAGGCTGAGCTGGAGCCGGACCACGTGGTGTGCAGCGTGGCCGCGCCCATCGTGGCGGCGGCAGCCGAAGGCGAGGAAGGCGCGGCGGCGGTCGTGGAGGCGGAGGCCGCGGCCGAGCCGGAAGTCATCCGTCGTGGCAAGGAGGAGGGGGAGTAGACAGCTCCTCCTCGGCGCGCCCGGTGAAGGTCATCTGTGGGCTGGGCAATCCGGGACGCGAGTACGAGCACACCCGGCACAACGTCGGCTGGTGGGTGCTGGAGAGCGCGCGCCGGGCCTGGGATTACCCGGCCTTCCGGCGCGAAGGCAGTGCCCGCCTGAGCACCGGTGCGGTGGCCGGCCACGACGTGGTGCTGCTGCAGCCGCTGACCTACATGAACCGCAGTGGCCGGGTGCTGGCGCCACTGCGGGAAAGACCCGGCTTCGAGATCGCACGCGACCTGCTCGTGGTGGTGGATGACACCGCCCTGGATGTGGGTCGCGTTCGTTTGCGCCCCCGCGGCAGCAGCGGCGGGCACAACGGCCTGAAGTCGGTGGAGGAGTGGCTGGCCACGCAGGAGTATGCGCGCCTGCGGATCGGAGTCGGCCCGCCGCCGCCGGACGTCGATATGGTGGACTGGGTGCTGTCAGGCTTCGAGGAGGAAGCGGACGAGCGGGCGGTAGGCGAGCTGACCGCCGCGCTGGTGCCGGGCCTGGAGCTGTGGGTAGCCGAGGGCCCGGTAGCGGCGGCCGGGCTGTGCAACCGTTGATGGTCGGGCAATTGGCCGGGGCGAGCCCGGCCGCCGATGGGCTGGGCGGACCGCACGCGAGGTTGCGGTCGGGGACGACTCGAGGAGGAACCTGGTGATCGATTTCGCTTCGCTTGCCCAGTGGTCTGCGCTCGTGGGCGTGCTGGGGCTCGGGGCGGCGTTCGTGCTGTTCGGCTACGTGAACCGGCAGAGCACCGGTACCGAGCTGATGGCCGATCTGGCCGCGCGCATCCAGGAAGGGGCCATGGCCTTCCTGCGCCGCGAACACTCCGTGCTTTCGATCTTCGTGATCCTGGTGTGGATGGCCCTCTGGCTGACCGTGGGCCCGACGACCGCGGCGGCATACCTGCCCGGCGCGGCCACCTCGGTCATAGCCGGCTTCAACGGCAAGCTCGCGGCCACCCGTGCCAACGTGCGCACCGCGGCGGCGGCCTAGGAGGTCGGCCAGGGCAAGGCGCTCCGCATTGCATTCTTCGGGTGCGCGGTGATGGGGCGCTCGGTAGC
>VEPF01000061.1 GCA_012027055.1 Gemmatimonadota bacterium
GGCGCGCGGCGGCCAGCAGCCCGCGTGCGCTGCGCGCGGCGCGCTCGCGGCCGCCGCTGCCGGCCTCGTCGGCCAGCCGGCGCGCCAGGATCAGCTCCTCCTGCGCGCTCACCAGCATTGGGCTGTAAACCGCCAGCAGCGGTTCGCCCGGCCGGACCGGGGCGCCCGTGAAATCCACGTACAGCCGGTCGATCCAGCCCTCGATGCGGGGATTCACGTCGGTCAGGCGGGTCTCGTCGTACGTGACGTTGCCCACCAGCTCGAGGGACCGGCGGAGCGGCTTCCGGACCACGGTGGCGTAGGTGACGCCGATGCGCCGCGCGGCCTCGGCGCTCAGCCGCACGGGGTTGGCGCTCTCGGCCGCCGGCGCGCTCGCGCCGTGCACGTGGCCGCCCGCCTGCGCGGTCGTCGCGGCCGCGCCGCCGCCCCGCGTGAAGACCCCGACCGTGATCAGGGCCGCGCCCACGATCCCCGCCGAGAGCAGCAGCTGCGTGCGCGTGTTCATGGTTCCTCCGTCAGCGTTGCGGGCGAGGCCGGCAGCTCGCGCCCGATGGTCATCTCCAGCTCACTGATGTCGCGGCCGTACTCGGCCAGCATGGTGATGCGCTCCTGCTCGTAGCGGCCGAGGGCCATCTGCGCGTCCACCAGCGTCATGAAGTCCACCCGGCCCACGCGGTAGCTCGCGAACGCCGCTGCGACGTTGGCCCGCGCCTGGGGGAGCACCTCCCGCCGGTAGAGCTCGAGCAGCGAGCGGGTGCGCTCCAGGTTCGCGAGCAGCTCGCTCAGGCGCGCATCCACTTCCGCCTGCATGCCGGCCAGCTCCGCGCGCGCCATCCGCCCCATGGCGGCCGCTTCATCGCGCATGCGCAGCTGCCGGCTGCCTGCGAACACCGGCAGCGAGAAACCGAGCATCACGCTCCCCATCCGCTCCGTCTCCGCCGGCATCCCGTCCGTCATCGCTGCGCGCCGCTGGCCGTACTCCACGCCGATCACGGGGTCCGGCCAGATCTCGCGGTGCGCCAGGCGCGCGCGCGTCTCCGCCTGCGCCACTTCCAGCCGGCCCTGCTCCAGCATGGGCCGGTGCCGCAGCGCCCACTGCCGCAGCGTGTCGAGCGGCGGCAGCTCGGCGGGCAGGGCGTCGTATACCGGGGCGCCGACGGGCGTGCCGGCCGGCCGGCCCAGCACTCCGTTGAGCCGCGCCGCGGCCACCGCGCGCATTGCGCTCATGCGGGTCAGCTCCGCTTCCATGCGCGCCGCTTCCACGCCCGCGCGCAGCACATCGCTCTGCTGCCCCTCGCCGGTGGCATACATCGCCTTCGCCACCTGCTGCAGGTCCTGGAGCCAGCCCAGCGTGCTCCGCATCAACGCCGCCTGCCGCTCCGCCTCGAACACCATGTAGAAGGCCATGGCCGCCCGGGAGCGCACCTCCCAGCCGGCTTCCGCAGCCTGGCTCTCCGCCGCCGCCGTGCGCTGCCTGGCCAGCTCCCCGCTCCGGCCCAGCTTCCCGGCGATCGGCAGCATCTGCATCAGCTGGACGGACGGAGCCATCGAGGTGGGCATGTCGAAGCGGAAGCCGGGCAGCGAGAAGTTCATGAGGCCGAGCTGCAGCGTCGGATCCGGCGGCAGCGCCGCCGCACCCTGCATGGCCCGCGCGGCGTCCACTGCCGCCGCTATCGCCTGCAGCCGCGGGTTTTGCGCCCGTACGGCCGCGTACACCTCGGTAAGCCGCACCGCGCCCGGTGCGGCCGGCGTCGCCTGCTGCGCCTCCGCGCCGCCCGGCAGCAGCCACGCCGCCAGCAGCAGCGCGGGCATCTTCATGGTCCTCATCCCGGTCGAACCCGGTTGGGGTGATCGGGCGGCGCCTGCCATGGCTGCCGCTCGGACCGGATGATCGCGGTTCCGGGAGTAAGGGAAGGTGAAGGCCGGATGAAGGTTTCTTTAGGTCCGCCGAAAGCGGCGGAAGGAACGTGCGGCCTACGCGGGGGTGGGGAAGAGCACGCGGAACAGTGCGCCGCCGCCGGGCGCTTCGACCGCTTCGATGGCGGCGCCGTGCAGCTCCGCGATCACGCGGGCGATCGCCAGGCCCAGGCCGGTGCCCGAGCCGGCCGCGGTACTGCGCGCGGGGTCCGCCTGGTAGAACCGCTCGAAGATGCGGCCACGCTCGCCGGCGGGGATGCCCGGCCCCTGGTCTGCCACCTCGAGCAGCACGGCATCACCTTCGCGGCGTACCGCCAAGGTCACCGCGCCGGCCGGTGGGGAGAACTTCACGGCGTTGGAGCCCAGGTTCCACAGCAGCCGCCGCAGGAGGTCCGGGTCGGCAGCCAGGACGACGTCGTCGCCTCCGGTCACCGTGATCACCACGCCCTTGTCCGGGGCGACCGCCTGCAGCCGCGGCGCCAGTTCGCGGGCCAGCAGCACCGGCTGCACCGGGCCGCGGCGCGGGCTCAGCACCCCCGCATCCGAGCGCGCCAGCGTGAGCAGGTCTTCGGTGATGCGGGAGAGCCGCTCCACTTCTTCCCGGGCACTGTCCAGCACCTGCCGGTACTCAGTGTCGCTGCGGGGCCGGCGTAGCGCCAGCTCGATCTCGCCCCGCAGCGCGGTCAGCGGCGAGCGCAGCTCGTGGCTGGCATCGGCGGTGAAGCGGCGCTGCGCCTCGAACGCGGGGTCCAGCCGGTCGGGCATGTTGTTGCGCACCTGCACCAGCCGCTGGTACTCGTGGCTGTCCGCATAAGCGCCGATACGCCGCTGCAGTGTGCCCGCCTCGATCGCCTGCGCGTGGTCGATGATCTCGTGCACCGGCCGCACCGCCCGCGCCGCCAGCCACCAGCCCCCCAGGAACGTGCCGCCCGAGATCAGCAGCGTGATCGCGGCCAGCAGCAGCAGCGCCATGTGCAGCATCTGGTTGCGCGCCAGCAGCGGCGCGGCCACCTGCAGCACGTGCGGCGCATGCAGGTGCCCCAACCGGCCGAGCGGGTAGTAGAGCGAGCGCACCGGGATCGCCTCGAGCCTGGCCTCAGACCAGGTCAGCTCCCCCGCCAGCGCGCCGTGCAGCGCGGCGGTGTCCAGCGGCAGGTCGGTCGTCAGGTACCGCGTCCGCAGCAGGCTCTCGCCATCCGCGTTCCAGATCTGCGCGTAGCGGTTCAGGTCCCGCACCTGCGCCGCCTCCGCCGGGGAGAGCTCCCACTCGTGGAACCGCATCTCGCCCGAGGGCGCGTCCGTCACCGATGCCGCCTGGATCGATGCCACATTCAGCAGGCTGGCATCCAGCTGCCGGTCCAGTACCTCCCGCAACATCACGTAGGTCAGCAGGCTCAGCGCGCACAGGCCCGCCAGCATGGCGAGCGCGAACCGCACCGCCAGCCGGAAGCGGAAGGAACGGGTCATGCCGGCGCGCGCGCGCTCAACAGATAGCCCACGCCGCGCACCGTGTGGATCAGCGGTGGCCCCCCGGCCGCCGTGAGCTTGCGCCGCACATGGCCGACGTGCACGTCCACCACGTTCGTCATCGGGTCGAACTGCAGGTCCCACACCTTCTCGAGCAGCTCCGTGCGCCGCACCACCTGGTCGGGATGGAGCAGGAAGTACTCCAGCAGCTGGTACTCCCGCGGCGTCAGGTCCAGCTCCTGCCGGCCCCGGCGGGCCGTGTGCCGCAGCCGGTCCAGCTGCACGTCCGCGTACACCAGCTGCTCCTGCCGCCGCGCCCCGCCGCGCCGCAGCAGCGCCCGCACCCGCGCCAGGAACTCGTCGAAGCTGAACGGCTTCGTCAGGTAGTCATCCGCGCCCGCATCCAGCCCGCGCACGATGTCTTCCTTCGCGTCGCGCGCCGTCAGCATCAGCACCGGCGTGCTGCGGCCTGCCGCCCGCAGCGCCCGCACCACCTCGTAGCCGCTGCGCCGCGGCAGCATCACGTCGAGCACGATCGCGTCGTACTCGTACACCTGCGCGTTGCCGAGTCCGGTCTCCCCATCGGACGCGACGTCCACCGCGTAACCGTCCTCCCGCAGGCCGCGCTCGATGAAGCCGGCGATCTTGCGATCGTCCTCCACCACCAGAATCCGCATCGCTCCGCTCGTTGCCCGTTGCCGTCCGCCGCCCCGCCCGACTCGCAGGACCGCCGCGAAGATGCGCTCGCCGGGGCTCGCCAGGGAAGGGCGGCCGCCCGCCGGCCTCCTTCCCGGAGCTCCGCCGGCTATTTAAGATAATTCCGGAGAAAAATGCCGCCGGATGACGAATCACGGCGGGCATCGATACCTGATGGTGAGGAGCTGAAGCGATGATCAGCAGGCAGGTAACGTTGGCCGTGGCCGCGCTTGCGCTCGGCGGTGCCCCGGCGGCGGCGCAGGGCCATGCCCACGCGCAGGCCGGGCCCGGCCAGGACGCGGCCATGGCGGAAATGGCGTGCACCATGGGCATGCTGCCGCATGCCGACATGGGTGGATCCATGCCGGGTGGCCAGGGCATGATGGGTATGATGGGCGGGCAGGTCATGCAGCACGGCACGCAGACGGGCGGCATGCATCACAACATGCCCGGCATGCAGCATGGCACGATGGGTATGATGCAGCATGGTGCCGCCGGCCAGGCCAGGGGCGGCGAGGCCGTGGCGGAGCCGGCGCACCCGGTGACGCCGGCCATGCTGATCCGCCACGCCGGGGACCTGGGGTTGACCGCGGACCAGCAGGCGAAGGTGAGCGAGCTGGCGAAGACGTCGCAGACAGCCTGCGCGCAGCACATGCAGGCTGCCCAGGCGTCCCACCAGGCCGCGGCCGCGCTGCTGCGCAAAGCCACTCCGGACGTGACCGGCTACGAACAGGGCCTGAAGGAAGCGGCGGGGCACATGATCGCAGGGCACGTCGCGGTGGTGCAGGCCGGCATCGAGGCGGAGGCCCTGCTGACCCCGGAACAGCGGCAGAAGCTCGAGGCCTCTGCTGCGGGAATGCACGGCGGCAAGTAGATACCGGTAGAGCAACGCGCGCCGCCCCGGCACCCCCGGCCGGAGCGGCGCGTGCGCTCGTTCGCCGGCTGCCTCAGCGGCCGGCCAGGATCTCCGGCATGCGGGCGACCACGGTGCGCTTCCCATCCGCCATGATCGGCTGCGCGCCCAGGTAGACGTCGAACAGCGCCCAGCACAGCGCCTTCGACTGCAGCATGGGCTTGCCCTCGCCGCCCACCGTGCTGTGCAGCATCCCGTCCGGCGAGCAGCTGAAGTCCAGCACCGTCCCCTTGGTCAGCTTGTCCACGCTGAACATGCCCCGGAACGTCCCCAGCGCCTCCTCACCGCCCGGCAGCTCCTTCGCCACCTTCTGCACCCGCGGCCGGAGCGCGCCGTCGAACGCGTCCGCCATGTCCTCACCGCCCACGTTCCGCGTCATTACCAGCCGCAGCGTCATCGGCACCTGCAGCGTCAGCAGCGCGTCGTAGAACTTCGGGTCGCGGGCCAGCGCCGTCGCATCCTTGCCGGCGAAAGCTGCCAGCTTCTCGCGCGCGGCCGCCGGTTCCACGTAGATGCCGAAGGCGTACACCTTCACCTTCAGCATCGTCTTGGTGCGAATCCCCACCCCGGCCAGCGCCTCCGGCGCCCCCATCGCAGGGGCCACCTGCACCGGGAACGCTACCTTGCTCGACGGCTCCGTCACGGTCTGGGCCCCGGCCAGGCCGGGCACGAGCACGAGCGCGGTCGCCACGATGCTCTTCAGCGAGTGTCGCATGGGATCATCCGGTTGACGTGCGGAGCGCGGGCACGGCCCGCGCCGATGCCCCCGGGCGTCGTTGCCCGCGGACGGATGTAACCCGATACCTGTAACGGCACCCCGGCCCCGACGCAAGCTTTTCCCCATCCGGGTAAGCATCACGCCTCATGTTCCGGACCTCGGCGTCCTCGGCGGTTTCAACATGTGTCTCCCCCTTGCGCGGCCACCTCTACTATATTACCATGTAGTTGAGTTGTGGCACTGGCACTGGGCTCTGCAGTACGGACGGGCGACTCCGCATGGCCA
>VEPF01000176.1 GCA_012027055.1 Gemmatimonadota bacterium
CGGGGCTGGGGTCGGTGGGGTGCATGTCCACCGGGTTGCCCCGCCCGTTGTCCACCACCGTGATGGAGTCGTCGGGGTGGATGACCACGTCGATCCGAGTGCAGAAGCCCGCGAGGGCTTCATCCACGGAGTTGTCCACCACCTCGTAGGCCAGATGGTGCAGCCCGCGGGCGCTGGTCGAGCCGATGTACATGCCGGGGCGCTTGCGGACCGCTTCCAGCCCCTTCAGCACCTGGATCTGGCCGGCCGAATACTCGTGCTTCTCGCTCTTCGCCATCTCGCACCTTTCAGCGTGCGGGCGCGCCCGGCGCGCCCGGCGGCGCAGGTTGCTGCGGCCGCCCCGTTATGCGCTCATCCTCGAGCCCGCGGGATGAACCTGGACTGATACCCCGCCCGCGCCCGCGGGTTGCGCGCGGCACCTCGAAAAACCCCTTGCGCCAGAACGCCTTTCGGACGTCGGTCCGACGATGACGCCGGCCCCCACGCGCGCCCGGCGCCAGCCCGGTCAGGACTGGTCCGCCATCACGAACCGGATGCGCTGGATCCGGCCCCGGGCGCGGCCTTCGTTGAGCCGCCGGATGATCTCCCGCTCCATCAGCTTGAGCTCGCTCAGCCAGGCGCTGGAGCGGACCGCCACCACCAGCACGCCGGCCGCCGAGGTGCGGAGCGGCTCGGTCACCGCCGCGATGGCCGGGCCGACGCGGTCCGCCCACTCGGGCAGCACGGCGGCTTCCTCGAGTCGCTCCTCGAGCCCGGCGCCCTTCAGGTACTCCCGCAGCGCGTCGCTCACCTTCACGGGGCGGTTCTTCATGCTCACGCGCCGATCCTCCCGTGCGCGATGCGCCAGCGCGCGACTTCGGCCACGCCGGTCTCCGGGCGCGGCAGCCCGGCAGCGGCAGGCCCGGACCAGGGCGCGCCGGCCCGCGGTCCCAGTTCCACGTCCGTGTCCTTGGGCGCGGTGAGCGCCACCTGGCCGTGGCCGCCCTCGCGGAACAGCCGGATGATGCGGCGGGAACGGCCGGGGTCCAGCTCGGCGAAGACATCATCCAGCAGCACGAGCGGGCGGCGGCCGCGGGCGGCCAGGATGGTGTCCGCCTCGACCAGCCGGAGCGCGATCGCACCGGTGCGCTGCTGCCCGCCCGAGCCGTACTGCCGCAGGTCCACGCCGTGCTCGCCGGCCGCCATGATCAGGCCCAGGTCATCGCGGTGCGGTCCGGCCAGCGTGACGCCCCGCTCGCGCTCGCGCGGCGCCACGCGTGCCAGGCGCTCGCGTAGCGCGGTCGCGGCCTCCGCTTCCGTGGCCGCCCCCGCGTGCGCGGCATCCGAGTGGTAGCGCAGCGTGGCGCTCCCGTCATCGCCGATCTCGCGGAACAGCTCGCTGAAACGGGACGCGTGCTCCGCCACCCAGCGGGCGCGGTCCACCACCAGGCGCGCGCCCGCCTGCACCAGGCCCTCGTCGAATGCCTCCAGCACCGCCCCGCTCACTTCGGCGCGCAGCATGGCGTTCCGCTGGCGCAGCACGTGCCGGTAGCGCTGCAGGGCGGTGACGTAGCCGGGCACGTTGAGCGAGAGCACGATGTCCAGGAAGCGACGTCGCTCCCCCGGCCCGCCCGCCACGATCTGCACGTCCGACGGCGAGAACACCACCGCGCCGAGCAGACCCAGCGCATCGCTCAGCCGCGCCGGCTCGTTGCCATCGAGCGTGACGCGCTTGGTGCGCGTGCGCGGCTCGTACGCGGCGGCGACCTCCGTCTCGCGGCCGGTCGCGTCCCGGAACCGACCGCGGATGAAGAACACGTCCTCGCCGAAGCGGACCAGCTGCTCGTCGGGCGCGCCGCGGAAGGAGCGGAAGATCTCCAGGTAGTAGACGGCCTCGACCAGGTTGGTCTTGCCGGAGCCGTTGTCGCCGATGATGGCCGCGCCCGCGGGCGGCAACTCCAGGCGCAGCTCCTCGAAGTTGCGGAAATTGCGCAACAGGAGCTCGGTGCAGACGACGGCCGCGGACGTCATGCGGCCGGTCGCGGTGGGCGCGCGCCGGGACGTGGTGCCAACGTCAGCGTCCCCGGAAGGCGGCGGCGCGCTTCTCCAGGAACGCCTGCATCCCTTCCTGCATGTCGGCCGTGGAGGCGAGCAGCCCGAACAGGCTGGACTCGAGCAGCTGCGCCTGCTCCGCCGTGGCCGCGGCCGCGTGATCCACGGACTCCAGCGCGGCCGCGAGCGCGAGCGGCCCGTTGGCCAGGATCTGCTGCAGCCACGCGCGCGCGCTGTCCAGCAGGGCGGCGGGCTCGACGACGCGGTTCACCAGCCCGATGCGCCACGCTTCCTGGGCATCGATGGGCTCGCCCGTGAGGATCAGCTCGAGCGCGCGGCCGCGGCCCACCAGGCGCGGCAGCCGCACCGTGCCGCCATAGCCGGGGATCACGCCCAGCTTCACTTCCGGCAGCCCGAACCTGGCCTTGCTCGAGGCGATGCGCAGGTGGCACGCGAGCGCCAGCTCCAGTCCGCCGCCCAGCGCGAAACCGTTCACCGCGGCGAGCACCGGCTTGGGCATGCGCTCCAGGAACCGGAACGCGTCCTGCCCCTTGCGCGAGACCTGCGCGCCGTCGAGCGGTCCCAGGCGCGCCAGCTCGGCGATGTCCGCGCCCGCCACGAAGGCCTTCTCGCCGGCGCCGGTGATGATCACGCCCCGCACGTCGGCCCGCTCGCGCAGCTCGTAGCACGCGCACTCCAGCTCCGCGATCGTGCGGGCGTTCAGGGCGTTGAGCCGGTCCGGGCGATTGACGGTCAGCAGCGCGCTGCCATCCGCCACCTCGAGCGTCAGGAATTCGTAGGCCATGGGCGGGCGTGGTGAGGGGATGCGACGACCCTTCAATCTACGCGCTCGGGGCTGCCCCTCACCACTCCAGTGACCAGCCGGCCGGGGTCCAGCCAGCGGGCCGCGGCCGCCCGCATCTGCTCGGCCGTGACCGCCTCGATCCGGGCCTCGAACGCGCGGATCTCCTCGAGGCCGGCGCCGTACATGAGCGCGTCCGCGAGCACGGCCAGCTGCCCGGCATTGCTCTGCCGCCGGATCTGCCGCGCGCCGATCGTGTAGCGCTGCGCGCGCTCGATCTCGTCCGCGGGGAGCAGCTCCACCGTCCAGTGCAGCAGCTCGCGCAGCAGCTCCGTCCGGGCCTCCTCCTCGCGCTCCGGCGAGGTGCCGATGTAGGCGACGAATGCGCCTCCCTGCCAGCGCGCCAGCGGGTTCGCGGCCACGGCATACGCCAGCGAGCGGCGGCTGCGTAGCTCCTCGAACAGGCGGCCGCCCAGCCCGCCAATCGCGTTCGACAGGACCCGCAGCGGGAACAGGTCGGGATGGTTGCGAGGGGGCCCCGGGAAGCCCAGCACGATGGCCGTCTGCGCCTTGCGGCGTGACCGGACGATCTCGCCGCCGCTGCCCTGCCAGTCCGCGACCGGCAGGACCGGATCCGGGGGCGCGGCCGCGGCCGGCGCGAAGTGCGCCCCGATGAGGCCGGCCAGCGCATCCGGATCCGGCACCGCCCCGACCACGAACACCCAGGGCGCCCGGCCCGTCACCTGCGCCGCGTGCCAGTCCCGCACCCGCTCCGCATCGGCCGCGCGCAGCGAGGTCTCGAGCAGCTCGATCCCCCAGCCGTACGGGTGGGCGCCGAAACCCTGCTCCAGCACCAGGCGGAGCGGGTAGTTGTACATGTCGTCGCGCACCTGCTCGAGGTCGCTCAGGGCGATGTCCCGCTCCCGGGCGACGTCATCGGCCGCGAACGCCGGCTCCAGCACCGCTTCCGCGATCAGCACCAGTCCTTCGTCCAGGTGGCGCGAGGGCAGCGTCATGCTCCAGCTGAACCCGTCCGGCGCGACCGCCGGCGCGATACTGCTGCCGAGCGCCTCGGTCGCTTCCGCCAGCGCCGCGCCGCTGCGCCGCAGTGTCGCCTTCACGGAGGCGCGGGCCATCAGGCTGGTGACGCCCGCCGCCGCAGCCGGCTCGTGCAGCGTCCCGCCCGGGTAGTTGACCGAAATGCTCACCTGCGTCGCTGCCGCGCGCGGCAGGATCGCGATCCGGGTCCCCGCCGCGGTCGTGTGGAAGCGGACGTCGTCTGCCACCCGCTCCGGCGTGAGCGGTGCGGCCGCGGGACGCGCGACGGCGGGCGCCACGGGCAGGGGCGGCGGCGGTGTTCCCGGCGTGTGCAGGGCCCGGCCGAGACGGACCAGGTCGGCGGGCGGCACCGGTTCGGGCCGGTGCAGCAGCAGGGTCCCCCGCTCGTGGTCCAGGTACTGGCGGGCCGCTCGCCGCCGCGCCGCCGGCGTGGTGGCGAGCAGGCGTTCCAGGTACTCCCGGGCCAGCTCCCAGCCGCCCAGCGCCTCCCACTCCGCCAGCAGCCGCGCCTGCCCTTCGGCGGTCTCCAGCCGCCGGATCAGGCGCGCTTCCAGGATGTTGTGCGCGCGCTGGAGCTCCTCGGCGCGGCAGCCGGCGGCCGCGGCGCTCAGCACCCCGGCGATGGCGGCGATGGCCGCCTCCGTCCGCTCCGGCCGCAGCTCTGCGCTCACCCCGAACACGCCCAGCTGCGTGGGCGTGTAGTTGTATGCCGAGATCGCCGTCGCCAGGCCCGCGTCCCGCACCTGCCGGTACAACCGGGAGGCCCGCCCCTGCCCGAGCACCAGCGCCAGCACGTCCAGCACGGGCGTGTCCGGGTGCAGCGTCCCGGGCGTGCGCCAACCCCACTCCAGGTAGCTGTGCATGATGTCGCCGGCCAACTCCCGAAAGCGGAAGCCGCGCACGGGCGCCTCCGGCGGGCCCGGATCCCGCAGCACCTCGCCGGCCGGCATGGCCCCGTAGTAGCGCTCGGCCAGGTCGAACGCGCGCGCCGCGGTCACGGCGCCGGCGATCACCAGGATGGTGTTGGACGGGTGGTACAGCGCGCGGTAGTAGCGCAGCACGTCGGCGCGCGTGAGGCCGCCCAGGACCGATTCCGTGCCGATGCGCCAGCGGCGGATGCGGTGGGTGTCGAACATGGCCTCGAACAGCTTCTCCTGCGCCACCGCTTCCGGGTTGTCCAGCTTGCGCTTCGCCTCCTGGATGATCACCTGCAGCTCGCGGCGCAGCTCGCCCTCGGCGATGGCCGAGTGCTGGAGCGCGTCCGCCTGGATGTCCAGGGCCTGCTCCAGCGCGGCCGCGGGTAGCACGGTATAGTAGGAGGTGTGGTCGTAGATCGTGCCGGCGTTGAGGTAGCCGCCCGAAGCCTTGGTCTCGCGGGCGATCTCGCCCACGCCGCGGCGCTCCGTGCCCTTGAAGTACATGTGCTCGAGCACGTGACTGATTCCCACGATCGCGTCCGGCTCGTCGAAGTAGCCGGCCTTCACGTGGGTCACCACCGCCACGACCGGGGCACTGTGCTCCTCGCGGACCAGCACCGTGAGGCCGTTGCCGAGCACCAGCCGGTGGCTGGTCAGGCCTGACAGGAACGAGGCATCGCTCATGGGCTCTTCCGGCGCTCTCGGGAAAGTCGCAGCTTAGCGGGCAGGGCACAGGCCCGCAAAGGGAGGCACCGTGGAACGGATCGACCTGCGCACCATCTTCCCCGCCGCCCGGCCGGTGATCGGCATGCTGCACGCGCCGCCCCTGCCGGGCGCGTCCCGCTGGCAGCCCCCGTTCGGCCGGGTCATCGAGCACGTGCTGGCCGATGCGGCCGCGCTCCGCCAGGCCGGCGTGGACGCGCTGCTGCTCGAGAACTTCGGCGACGTGCCGTTCTACGGCGAGCGGGTCCCGCCCGAGACGGTGGCGGCCCTGGCCGTGCTCGCCCGCGAGGTACGGGGCGCGACGCCGCTGCCGCTGGGCATCACCGTGCTGCGCAACGCTGCCGCGGCCGCGCGCGCACTCGCGGCGGCGACCAGCGCCAGCTTCAAACGCCTACACGTGCACG
>VEPF01000112.1 GCA_012027055.1 Gemmatimonadota bacterium
GCCCGGCCCCACCCCGGGCCGGTGCCCCAGCTCACCGAGGCGGCGGGACAGGCTTGCGGTATCCATGTCTCGGCTCCGGTCCAAGGGCGGTACCCCTCGCGGGGCAGGATCTTGTCGGGGTTGGCGATTCCGGCCGGGTCGAACACGTCCCGGACGTGGCCCATGAGTGCCAGCTCCTCGGGTCCGCACACCAGCGGCAGCTTGTTCTTCTTGTCGTAGCCCACGCCGTGTTCGCCGGTCATGGTACCACCCAGGTCCACGCAGGCCTTCATCATCTCCATCGACGCGTGCTCCACGCGGTGCACCTGTTCCGGGTCGCGCCGGTCGAACAGGATGGTGGGATGCAGGTTGCCGTCGCCGGCGTGGAAGATGTTGCAGATCATCAACTCCCAGCGAGCGGCGATGTCATAGCAGGCCCGCAGCGCCTGTGGCAGCTTGCTGCGCGGCACGCACGCGTCCTGCACCAGCACGTCCGGCGCGAGCCGGCCCATCGCCCCGAAGGCCTTCTTGCGCGCGTACCACAGCCGCTGCCGTTCGGCCTCGTTCGCGGCGCGCTGTACCTGCGTGGCCCCGGCGCCCCGGCAGATCTCCTCGGCCTGGCGCGCTTCCCCCGCCAGGCCCGCGATCGGTCCGTCCAGCTCGATCACCAGGGCGCCTCCGATGTCGGTCGGCAGGCCAGCCGCGTACACGCTGGCCTCCACCGCCTTGATGGCCTGCTGATCCACCATCTCGAGGGCGGCGGGCAACATGCCGGCGGCAATGATGGCGGAGACGGCCCGGCTGGCCTGATCGACTTCCGGGAACAGGGCCAGGAGCGTCTCCACGGCTTCGGGTACAGGTGTAAGCCGGACTTCGACTTCCGTCGCTATGCCAAACGTCCCCTCGCTGCCGATGAAGAGGCCCAGCAGATCGTATCCGGGCCATTCGCCGCCCCGGCCGCCGAGTTGGACCACTTCTCCGTCAGGAAGCACAACTGTAAGTCCGACAACATGATTGAGCGTGACACCATACTTCAGGCAGTGGGCGCCGCCGGCGTTCTCCGCCACGTTCCCCCCGATGGTGCACGCCGTCTGCGAGCTGGGATCGGGGGCGTATTGCAGGCCGTGCGGCGCGGCCGCCGTAGACAGCCGCACGTTCACGAGGCCCGGCTGCACCCGGGCGAGCCGGTTGACGGGGTCGAGCGCGAGGCTGCCCGTCATGCGGGCCGTCGAGACCACCACTGCACCGTTCACGGGAAGCGCGCCGCCCGAGAGGCCGGTGCCAGAGCCGCGGGCGACGAACCGCTGGCGCGCGGCTGCGAGCGCCCGCACCACGGCTGCCACCTGCGCCGTATTCCGCGGCATCACGACCGCGCTGGGACGGGCCCGGTAGGCCATCAAACCGTCGGCCTCGTAGACCATGAGCGCGCCGGGGTCCGTGATCAATCCATCCGCCCCGACCGCAGCGCGCAACGCCGAGAGCAGGGATGCGTCCAGCGGGGCAACGGCACCCGTGGCGGGTTGTCCACCCGGTTGGGTGTCGCTTTGCAGTTCAATCATGGTGCCAGCCTCCAGGTTCGGCCGGGCGGTTCGCCGTCAGGTATTCAAGGTAGGCCATGGTCGCAGCTTCCAGCCACGGCTGCAATTCGGGTTCGACGTTCGGGCCGTACAGGGCCGCCGAGCTGTCCCTGCCGCTGCGGCTGCCCGACTCGAGTGCGTGCTGCACGACGTGCAGCCGCTGGACGCGGTGTTCCCGGTACCGGCGGAACGCTCCGGCCGGATCCGTAAAGTGAGGTCCGTGTGCAGGATACACCACTGCCGGCGCCAGGTCGGCAAGGCGCTCCAGGGAGTCCAGGTACGCGGCCAGGTTTCCGTCCGGGGCCGCGACCAGGGCCGTGTCCAGGCCACCCATCATGAGGTCCCCGCAGAAGATAGCCGATCCTGCCGGCCAGTGGATGGCGCAGTGGTCGGGGGTATGGCCCGGGGTGGGGATGGCGCACAGCTCCCCTTCGTCCGTGCGCACCAGCTCGCCCCCGGCAGGCACGGCCGGGCCGTGGACCGTGCGCCCCGGTGCGGCGAGCCGGCGCGCCAGCGCGGGTGCGCCGGCCGCGTGGTCCGGGTGCTGGTGCGTGAGCATGATGGCGACCGACCCGGCAGCCTGGACGGCTGTGGCTATCGCCTCCAGGTGGACGGGCAGATCGGGACCGGGATCGATGACGGCCACGGTTTCCCGACCCACCAGGTACGTACGGGTACCGTCGAGCGTCAGGGGGGACGCGTTGGGCGCGAGCACGGTGCGAGGGGCAATCATGGCCGGCTCCCGTGACGCTGCCGGCCGGGGCCCTCTGGACCCCGGCCGGTGCGGGGCTCAGCGGCGTTCGGCCATGAAGACTTCGGCCAGCTTGTCCGCCACCATCTCGACTGCATCCTGATCCTGCGGCGGGAAGGCGTCGTTGACCTTGGAGTCGATGTCGATCTGTCCGAAGATCTCATCGCCGGCGCGGATCAGCACCGCGAGCTCGGACCTGGTCTTGGGGCTGCAGGCCAGGTAATTGTCGATCTTGGTCACGTCGCCGACGTTCTGCGTCCGCTTTTCGGCGACCGCCGTGCCGCACACGCCCTGACCCACCTGGATCTTGGCGTGCTCGGTGGGTGCCCCGACGTAGTTGTGCAGCCAGAGCATGTTCTCTTCGGGATTGAAGAGGTAGACGCCGACGAAGTTGTAGTCCATGTCGGTCATCTTGACCTGCTTCACGATCTCGCGGAGGATGGCGTCGGAGAGATAGCCCTCGTCGCGCATTTCCTGGATCCGCCTCACCAGCTTGCCTGCGTCCACCATCGAGCCTGCGTCCTCACGTTGCGGGTTTCAGGCGGTGCGCGGCGCGGTCCACCCGCGCAGCCACCGCCAGCGCCCGGTCCGCTGTGGCGGCCCGGGCTCATGGTACAGCGCCTCGCGCTGCTCGGGGCATGCCGGCTGGCGCCGCGAAGGCTCAGGTCCAGCCACCCTCGAGCAGCACGGCGCGCACCGGCGAGCTGTCCGCCGCGGTCAGTTTCAGCGGCGGCGCGACGAGTATGTAGTCGCCCGGGGGTACCGCCGTCAACACCAGGTTCTCGATGTTGGCCACGTTGCCGCGGGCCAGCAGGTGGTGGACCGGCAGGTCCCGGGAGTCCACGGGATCGATGGACGGCGCATCGGTCCCCACCAGCACAAAGCCGCTGGCGACCAGCCGTTCGGCCAGGGCCGGAGCGAGCCAGGCGAAGGGCTCGGGGAATTCGGTTTCGTCGCTGGTTGCGCGGGTGCGGAACAGCACGCGCGGGGTACGCGCCGCGTCGATCCCGTCCAGGAGTTCGGGACCGAGCGGGCAGTGCCCGCGCGCATCGATGACCCGGGCCGGCCCGATGCAGGCTGCCAGCGGCATGTCCGCCGCAGTCGGGCCGGAATCGGTGACGTGGCGGAACCCATCCAGGTGGGTGCCGGTGTGCACGCTCAAGCTGACGGCCGCGACGTTGACGGTATCGCCCGCAGCCAGCCGCATGCTCCAGTCCAGCTGGAATGGCCGGTCGCCGGGCCAGACGGCGGTGTCGGGCCCCAGGGGCTGGCTGATGTCGATGATCCGCACGCCTAGCCGACCGCGTCGTTGTCGAGCCACTGCATGCGCTCGAAGAAGTCGCCGAGCTCGCGCTGCTCGAGGACCGTCTCCGCCTCCGAGAGTGCCCGGTGCAGCGCGGTCATCTGGGTCGGGAGGTCCGTGTCGCGCGACAGCTTGGTGCACATGCCGCCCCACCAGGCGTAGGTCCAGCCATCCTCCAACTCGGCTTCGGTGGCGCCTGCTTCGAGCAGCTCCGCGGCCTCGAGCTCGCGCCGTTCGGCCTCCGACTCCGGCCGGACGTAGACGGCGAGGTGGAGCAGGTCGGGCCGCTCCACGAGGTGCGCGTCCTCGGCGGGGACGGCTTCGAGCACCGCCAGCAGGTCAGCGCGCTCGAGCTCCAGGATGCCGTCCGGATCGACCGCGAGCTCGCCGGTCAGGCCGATCTTTTCCGCGGCCCGCGCG
This sequence comes from Gemmatimonadota bacterium, assembly GCA_012027055.1. Lineage (GTDB taxonomy): Bacteria > Gemmatimonadota > Gemmatimonadetes > Longimicrobiales > RSA9 > VEPF01. The sequence continues at coordinate 4,031 of VEPF01000112.1, forward strand.
AGCAGCTCCTCGTCATTCAGCGCGCCGGTTTCCGTCTCGCCCGCGAACGCCGCAATGTCGCGCCGCTGCGCAGGGGTCAGGATGTCTTCGTCCGCCATGCGTCACCTCGGCAGGTCGGTGTACAGGTCGGCGGTGTCGGCCGCCGCCAGCTCCGTCAGGAATGCTGCGATCCGGTTCGTGACCGCCTGCAGGAAGGCGGCGCCCTTGGGGGCCGTGGCGGCCGCGGGATCGCCTACGCCGGTGTCGGACGTGGTTCGCGTCCACTGGCGCGGCGCCCAGGCCCAGCCTTCCCGGAGTCCGGTGAGGCGGAAGGCCCGTGCGGTGCCCGGGCCGGCCTCCGAGAGCGGGCGCACCAGGTCGGGGGCGATCTGCAGCATCACGCTGGTTTCCAGCTCGCCCGCGTGATCGCCGGGCTTCTCGAAGAACGATCCTGCGGGGACGCAGGACCACCAGTTGATGGTGCACAGGAACACGTCGGTGGCCGCCTGCAGCTCCCGGATCATTGCCTTGAAATCGTTGCCGCCATGGCCGTTCAGGAGGAGCAGCTTCTTCACGCCCTGGCCCTCCAGGGCCACCACTATGTCCGCCAGGACGGCCGCCTGCGTGGAAGGCATCAGGTTGATGCAGAACGGTATGTCCAGCTGCCCGGCCTGAACCCCGAAGGGGATGGCGGGCAGCACCAGCACGCGCGCGCCGGCGGCCGTGGCCAGCCGCGCGGCTTCGGCAGCGATGAACTCGGTCTCGATGACGTCGGTCGCGTACGGCAGGTGGTAGTTGTGGGCCTCGGTGGCCCCCCAGGGGAGCACGGCGAGGTCGCAGGGGTGGTGGCGCAACTCGCCCCAGCTGCTCTCGCCCAGGATCCACCAACGAGGGGCGCTCATACCGGTCTCCTGGTGGGCATGGTCACGGGTCATTCCTCGATCCAGCGATCGGCGGGCGAGAGCCCCCGGCAGAACGCGGCAATCAGCCGGGCCGTGGCAGCGAGGTCCCGCAGGCTGATCATCTCGTTGGGCGAATGCATGTACCGGTTCGGCACCGAGATCACCCCCGTCGGCACGCCCCGGCGGGACAGGTAGATGGCATCCGCATCGGTGGATGTGAAGCGGGGCGACGCGGCGATCGTGCAGGCGATCCCCTCGCGTTCGGCGGCCTGCAGCAAGCGCTCGAATACCAGCGGGTGGGAAGCGGAGCCGCGGGTGAGCACGGGGCCCCCGCCCAGCTTGTGCTCGCCCAGCTCCTTCTTCTCCATGCCGGGCGAGTCGGTCGCGAACGTCACGTCTACCACCAGTGCCACCTGCGGGTCGAGGCTGTACGCCGAGGTGCGGGCCCCGCCGCCGCTGTAGCCGATCTCTTCCTGCGAGGTCGCGACCGCGGCCACCTGTGCGGCGGGCGGGTCGGCGTGCAGCAGGCGGAGCGCCTCCAGGACCACGAAGGCGCCGATGCGGTTATCGCTCGCGCGGCTGGCGATCAGGTCGTCGCCGAGTCGTACCAGGCCCGCGTCGATCACGCCCGGATCGCCGACCCTGATGCCCAGGGCCAGGACGGCATCCCGCCCGCTCGCGCCCACGTCCAGCCACAGGTCTTCCAGCTTCGAGGCCTTGTCCTTCTCCTCGCCCTTGATCAGGTGGATCGGTTTCTTGCCCACGACCGCGGCCACCGGCCCGGCCCGGCCGAGCAGCCGGACTCGCTGGCCGACGAGCACCTGCGGATCCCAGCCGCCAATGCCGTCGAAGTACAGGAACCCTTCGTCATCGATGTGCGTGACCATGATCCCGATCTCATCGATGTGCCCCGCCAGCATCACGCGCGGGCTGCCCGAGGGGTTCAGGATCGCCGCGGAGTTGCCGGACACATCAGCCTCGACGCGGTGCGCGCAGGTGCGGGCCTCGGCGCGCCCGCC
>VEPF01000267.1 GCA_012027055.1 Gemmatimonadota bacterium
CGTCGATCAGCACCAGCGATTCGGTGTCCGCGTGATCGATCAGCTCGCGCAGGTTGCGCAGGTGGGCCGAGAACGTGGACAGGCTGGCCGCGATGGATTGCTCGTCGCCAATGTCCGCGAACATGTCCGCGCATACCGGCAGGCGCGTGCCCTCGCCCACGGGCGGGATCACGCCCGCTTGCGCCAGCGCGCTCAGCAGGCCCACGGCCTTGAGCAGCACCGTCTTGCCGCCCGTGTTCCGGCCGGCCACCAGCAGCGTCCGCTCCGCAGCTTCCAGCGCCAGGTCGAACGGCACCACCGCGTCCTTTCCGCCCGCCAGCAGCAGCGGATGCCGGCCGTTCACTACGCGGTACTCGCGCACGCCGCGCTCCAGCACCTGCGGGCGATGCCCGTCCGCGTGCAGCGCGTAGCCCGCGCGCGCGGACAGCGAGTCCAGCTCCACCAGCGCCGCCAGCGCTTCGGTCAGCTCGGCCTGCTGCGGCCGCAATGCATCCGTCAGCTCGCGCAGGATGCGCTGCACCTCGCGCGCCTCCGCCAGCTCCAGCTCGCGCAGCTCGTTCATCAGCTCGATCGCGAGCGGCGGCTCCACGAACAGCGTGCCGCCGGTGGCTGACTCGTCGTGCACGATGCCGCCCACTTCCGCCCTGCCCTCGCGCCGGATCGAGATGACGTAGCGGCCATCCCGCACCGACACGGACGCGTCCGGCACCCGGAAGCGCTCCGGGAGTCCGGCCATGAATCGCTCCAGCCGCTCCACGATCCGGCTGCGGCCGCTGCGCAATCCGCGCCGCACCCGCGCCAGCTCCCGGGAAGCGCTGTCGCGCACCTCGCCGTCATCCCCGATCGCCGCTCGCACCGCCTCCTCCAGCCGCTCGGCGGAGAGCAACCGCTGGCCGATCTCCAGGAGTAGTGGCAGATCGCGCGCCCGCGACCGCAGGGAGTCGTGCGCCAGGCGCGAGCTGCGGAGCAGCGTGCCCAGGTCGCGCAGTACCGGCGCGGTCAGGGTGCTGCCCGTGAGGGCGAGCAGGCGGAGAGCGGCGGTGAGGTCGGGAATCGGACCCAGGTGCCAGTCCTCGGCTCGTTGCCGGAGCGCCAGCATCTGGTCCACGCGCTGCAGCTCTTCGTTGATCCAGCCGGCCGCGTTTGAGGGACCGAGCGCCCGCACGGCCCGGGCGCCGAGCTCGCTGGAGGCATGCCCCGCCACGATGTCGAGCGCCTCGGGAAACTGCACGACCTGGAGCGCGTGCCGGTTCATGGCTGGGACCGGTGCTGCAGTGGTGGGGTCATACCCGAGGGCGGGAGCGCGCGCCCCGCGCTCCGTGCGCCCCCGGCGGTACGCGGGGCCGGCGGCACGGCTTCACGGCCGTGCCAGTTCCTCGCGCACGATGCGATTGGCTTCGCGCCCATCGAAGCGGCCCTTGAGCAGCGGCATGACCCGCGGCATGACTTCGCCCACGCTCCTCGCGCCCGCGGCGATGGCCGCGCGCACGGCCGCGCGTACCTCTGCTTCCGTGAGCGGCTGCGGCAGGTAGTGGCCCAGGATCTCGGCCTCCTGCTCCTCCTTCGCGGCCAGCTCCTCCCGCCCGCCCGCGCGGATCTGCTCCGCCGCCTCGCGACGCTTCTTCACGGCCCGGTTCACCACCTCGATCACATCCGTGTCCGTGGCCTCCCGGCCGAGCTCAATCTCCCGGTTCTTCAGCTCCGAGATGGTGGTACCCAGCACCAGCGTCCGCAGCTTGTCGTGCGCCCGCCGGGCGTTGTTCATGTCCTCTCGCAGCCGATCCTTCAGCTCGCTCACCGCCCGCCTCCCTCGCCTCGCTCCCGGTCTCCGTGCCGCCCGGTCCCGCTCAGCCGGGCGGCCAGCCCAACTCGCGGCCGCCCAGCAGGTGCAGGTGCAGGTGATCCACGCTCTGACCCGCATCGGGTCCGGCGTTGAGTACCAGGCGATAGCCGCTCTCGGCCACCCCCTCGCTCTCCGCCACCGCGCGCGCCGCCGCCACCAGGTGCCCCACCACCGTTTCATCGGCACCGGTCAGCTCGTTGACCGATGCGATGTGCCGCTTCGGGATGATCAGCACGTGCACCGGTGCGCGCGGCAGCAGGTCTCGGAACGCGATGCAGTCCTCGTCCTCCCGGACCACCGTGGCCGGGATTTCGTGACGGGCGATGCGGCAGAAGATGCAGTCGGCCATGGCAACTCCCTGTGCGCACCTCGAGTGGGCCGCTCCGGCTATCCTCGCGCCCCGCGGCCGGCCTCAGAATCTAGCACCCGATCCCGCTGGAGGCACGATGACCCCGGACCTGCGCGACTACGCCCGGCTGCTGCTCGGCCGTGAGCCCACCCGCTCCCTGCCGCTCGGGATTCTGCGCGAACGCCTGCGGCACGCCGCGGGCACGCACTGGTCCGGCCCCGGCCAACTGGAGCAGATGCTCGGCGCCGATCCGGGCTTTCGGGTGCTGCGCCCGCCGCCGCTGGTCGAGGCTCCCCCCGGTGGCTATGCGCCGGAAGTCCTGGCCATCGGATTCCCCTCGCCCGAGCCGCGCGTGCTGCTGATCGAAGCCGAGTGCCCGGCGGGCGAGCCCGATGTCTTCGGCACCACCCGAGATTCGCTGGTCGCCCTGCTCGCGCGGGAAGGGATGCGCACTGACGTGGCCGAGGCCATCGCCGCGCTCGAGGAGATCGGGGCCCGCATCAGGGAGGCTGTCACGCCGGCCGCAGCCGGATACTCCACCAATCCTCCTCCCGATCCTCTGCCTCCGGCGCCCACCGCGCCCGGCGCGCGGCCTCGAGCACGTCGGCGGCCTCGGTCGCCAGGCTGCCGCTGAGGATCAGCCGCCCGCTTTCGCGGAGCGACGCTCGGAAGGCGGGCAGGAGCGGCTTGAGCACGCCGCTCAACACGTTAGCCAGGATCAGGTCGAACTCGCCCGGGTGCGCCGCCAGGAACCGCTCGTCCACCAGCGCGTGCTGCAAACGTACGCGCCCGGCGACGCCGTTGCGCTCTACGTTCTCGGCGGCATTGCCGAGCGCGTCCGCGTCGTGCTCGGCCGCCAGCACCGCGGCTGCGCCCAGGCGCGCGGCCGCGATCGCGAGGATGGCCGAGCCGGTTCCCACGTCCAGCACCCGGCCCCCGGTGCGCACTGCCGATTCCATCAGGCGCAGCACGCCGCGGGTGGTCGCGTGCTCGCCGGTGCCGAAGGCCATCTGCGGGTCGATGCTGATCACCACGTCTGCCGGACCGGCTTCCGGCGTGATCCAGGTGGGAGTCACCACCAGCCGTTGCCCGACCCGTCTCGCGCCCAGCCCCCGGCGCCATTCCCGCGCCCAGTCCGCGTCCGCGCGCCATTCCCATGCCAGCGCCGGATCGGAGCCGGTGCGGGCGGCCAGCTCCGTCCGCAGGCGCGCGACGAACCGTTCCGGGTCGGGCGGCGGCGGGAACCAGGTCGAGACCGCCGCCGGCTGCTGCTCCACCCCGTTGGCCCCGGCAGCCAGCAGCCCCTCGGCGAGAAGCTCCGCTTCCCACTCCGAGGGGCTGCGCACCACGACGTACAGCCAGCGTTCAGGCATGCTCAGGTTCCCGTGAAGGCCTCCCGTACCTTGCTCCAGAAGCCACGCTCGTCCTCCGCCGCGATCCGCTCGGGCGGCCGCCCTTCCAGCTTGGCCAGCTTGCGCAGCAGGGCTTCCTGCTCCGCGTCCAGCTCGGTCGGGACCCAGACCACCACGCGTACGATCAGGTCGCCCCGCCCGGCGGACTGCAGGTGGGGCAGTCCCTTCCCGCGCAGCCGGACCAGCCGGCCCGACTGCGTGCCCGGCGTCACCTTCACGCGCGCCGTGCCCTCCGGCAGCAGCGGCACTTCCGTTTCCGTACCCAGCGCGGCTTCCGTGAACGTGATCGGCAGCTCCAGGATCAGATCGGCACCATCACGTACGAAGCGCGCATCCTCCTCGATCTCCAGTACCACCAGGATGTCTCCGGGCGGGCCGCCGCGCACGCCCGCATTCCCCTGGCCGCGGAGCGTGATGTAGTCGCCGGTCGAGACACCGGCCGGGACCTGCACGTCCACCCGCCTGGGCTGCGCCTGGACACCCTGGCTCCCGCACTCCGGACAGGCTTTGTGCACCCGCTGGCCCTCGCCGCCGCAGTCCGGGCAGGGCGTCACCGTGACCAGCTGCCCAATGAACGAGCGCTGCACCCGGCGCACTTCGCCGGTGCCCGCGCATGTCGCGCAGCGGAGCGGCGCCGCGCCCCGCTCCGCACCCGTGCCGTTGCACCCCGGACAGGTGGCCTGCAGATCGAGCTTCAGCGTCTTCTTGACCCCGGTGGCCACCTCCGCCAGCGACAACGGCAGCCGGACCCGGACGTCGGGGCCTTTGCGCACCATGCGCCCGCCCCCGCGCCCGCTCCGCATCCCGAACAGCTCCTCCATGCCCATGCCGCCGAAATCGCGCATGAAGATCTCGAGCGCGTCCGAGAAGTCGAAGCCACCGTAGCCGGGGCCCGCGCGGCCGCGCATGCCCGCCTCGCCGTACCGGTCGTAGGCCGCGCGCTTGTCCGCGTCCCGCAGCACCTCGTACGCCTGCGTAGCTTCCTTGAACTTCTCTTCGGCTTCCTTCGAACCGTTGTTTCGGTCCGGGTGGAACTGCAGCGCGAGCTGGCGGTACGCCTTCTTGATGGCGTCCGTGTCGGCGTCGCGACCTACCCCCAGGATCTCGTAGTAATCTCGCATCTCACTCCTGCGCGCCGTGCGCGGACTCCGCCAGCTCGCTCAGCAGCAGACTCGTGTAGTCGACGATGGCGGCCACTTTCTCGTACGGCATCCGCGTCGGCCCGATCACGCCCATCACTCCCCGCAAGTTGCCGAACCGGTACTCGGAAGTCACCAGCGTGAACGGTGCCAGCCGCGGCTCCCGATGCTCTGCTCCGATCGTGATCTGCGGCGCGCCGCGATGCTCGCGCCCGCTCAGCAACCGGCCCAGCAATTCCTTCTGTTCGGTCAGCTCGATCAGGTTCTTCAGGTCCCGGCCGGACGAGAACTCCGGCTGGCTGGCCAGCACGCTCGCCCGCCCCAGCATCAGCTCCTCCCCGGGCGCTTCGAGCGGCAACAGCAGATCATCCGCCGACTGCACGAAGATGTTCAGCAGGTCCGTCGCCTGCGGATCATCGCTCGCGGAATCCCGCAGCCGCTCCGGCAACGTCGCCCGGATCGCGCTCAGCGAATGTCCCGCCAGCCGCTCGTTCAGCACTCGCCCCACCGCCGTGAGCGTCTGCGGCGGCGCGTGCATCGCTACGTCGACGTAGATGGTGCGCACGCTCCCGCTGCTGAGGGCGAACACCATCAGGATCCGGTTCTCCGATACCGGCACCAGCTCCAGCTTCTCCAGGACCACGTCCTCCAGCCGCGGCGCCACCGCCACTCCCAGCTCCCCCGTGATCAGCCCGAGCGCCTGGGCCGTGCGCCGCACCAGCCGTTCCACCGGCCCGCCCGCTTCCGGCTTCTCCGCCAGCTCCCGCCGCAACCGCCGCTGATCCGCCGCCGGTACGCGCACCGGCCGCATCAGCGTGTTCACGTAGTAGCGGTATGCCAGGTCCGTTGGAATGCGACCCGCGGAGGTGTGCGGGTGATACAGAAACCCCTTCTCCTCCAGGTCGGACATGGTGTTGCGGATGGTCGCCGGAGACACGCCCAGCCCGTGTCGCTTCGCGACCGTGCGGCTCCCGGCCGGTTCCGCCGGCTCGACGTACGTGCGGATGACCGCCTCCAGGACCCGTTCTTCACGCTCGTTCAGTGGCTGCGACGCCATGTTTCCCAGCTCCCTGGTCCCCGGCTCAGCCATTTAATTTCATTTTCGATCGCCGACCGAGTCAAGCTGAAGCGGCAGGGCGGCGGCCGGCGTCCGCGCGCCTCGTCCTTCACG
>VEPF01000147.1 GCA_012027055.1 Gemmatimonadota bacterium
AGCTCGCGCGGCTGGCGCCCTGGCTGGTGGCCCTGGTGGGTGTGCTGGCGGTGTGCGGCCTCGGCTACCTGCTGCTGCGCTGGGCGGCGCCGCGCTGAGGGGCCATGGGTTTCCACCATCTCGACCAGTATGCGGCCGTCGAATCGGGGCTGGGCCACCTGGCGCCGGCCGCACGCGTGCTCGGCACCGTATTGATCGCGGTGGCGGCGGCCAGCCTGCCGCCGGGGGCCTGGCTGGAGATGGGCGCGGTGGCGGCCCTGGTGGTGGCGCTGTCCCGCTACGCGCACGTGCCGCTGGCGACGTTCCTGCTGCGCGCCACCGTCCCGCTGGCGTTCCTGGCACTGGCCTCGCTCGGGGTGTTGCTGCTGGCGCCGGGGGCCACGGTGGCCCGGCTGGGCCCGGTGGTGATCACGGATGGCGGCATCGAGCGGCTGGGGGCGGCCCTGCTGCGCGGCGGCGCAGCCATCGGCGCGGGCGTGCTGTTGGTGAGCACCACGCGCTTCGCGGACCTGGTGGAAGCCCTCCGGGAGCTGCGCCTGCCGGCTGCCGTGACCGCGGCGCTGGGCCTGGCGTACCGGTTCCTCTACCTGCTGCTGGATGAGCTGGCCCAGGTGCAGCGGGCGGCCGCGAGCCGGAACGCGGGCGCCGGCCGCGTCCCCCGCCGCCAGCTCCTGCTGGGCGTGACCGCCAGCGCCGCCACCCGCAGCTTCGCCCGCAGCGAGCGGGTGCACCGCGCCATGCTGGCGCGCGGCTACACGGGGTCCCTGCCCTCGCTCCGGCCGCAACCCCTGGATGCGACGTCCTGGCGGGCCCTGCTGCCGCTCGCCCTGCTGCTCGCGGCGCTGGTCGTGTCCGCGCGGGTGCGCTCGTGACGGCGAGCCTCGAGCTGCGCGCGGTGAGCTTCGCCTACCCCGGTGGCGAGCCGGTCCTGCGCGCCATCTCCTTCACCGTGGCGCCGGGCGAGCGGGTGGCCCTGCTCGGGCCCAACGGCGCGGGCAAGAGCACGCTCCTGCAGCACCTCAACGGTCTGCTGCTGCCCACCGCCGGCCAGCTGTTCGTGGGCGGGGTGCCGGTGGTCGAGGCGAACCTGCGGTCGGTGCGGCAGCGGATCGGGTTCGTGTTCCAGGACCCGGATGACCAGCTGTTCCTGCCGACGCTGCTGGAGGACGTGGCGTTCGCGCCGCTGAATGCGGGCGAGCCGCGAGCGCAGGCGCGGGCGCGGGCGCACGCCGCGCTCGCGGCCGTGGGCATCGATCGCCACGCGGACCGGGCGGCGCATCACCTGAGCGGTGGCGAGAAGCGGCTGGCGGCGCTGGCCACGGTGCTGGTTTCGCGGCCGCAGGTGCTGGTCCTCGACGAACCGACCGGCGACCTGGATGCGCGCGCGCGGCTCCGGATCGTGCGGCTGCTGCAGGAGCGGCCCGAGACACTGCTGGTGGCCACGCACGACCTGGAGGTGGCGGGGGCGGTGTGCACGCGGGCGCTGGCGCTCGCGGACGGAAGCGTCGCCTACGACGGTCCGCTCGACCGGTTGCGGGCGGACCGCGACCGGCTGGGCCGGCTCGGGCTGCTCGCCGCGCTCTGACCGCTCAGTCCCCGCCCGCCAGGGCGGTGCGAATGTAGGGCGCCTCGGCCAGCCGCGGGGTCTTGCGCCTGGTCAGCACCAGCCACCACTCGCGCAGGCTCGCCACGATCACGCTCACCACCACCGCCATGAAGAACAGCGCAAGGGCGGCGTCCAGCCGGTCGTTGAACGCCAGCCGGGCCGCGTCCGGCCCGCCCTTCTCCAGCACGCTGCGGGCGTGGCTCAGGAAGCCGAGCCGGGGCTCCGCGGCGAAGACCTTCTGGAAACCCGCCGTGAGCGTGACCACCACCAGCCAGACCAGCGGCGCCAGCGTCACCCAGGCGTAACGCGCCTTGCCCATCTTGATGATCACGGTGGTGACGACACAGAAGGCCACCGCCGCGAGCAGCTGGTTGGCGATCCCGAAGAGCGGCCAGAGGGAGTTGATGCCGCCCAGCGGATCCACCACGCCCTGGTACAGGAACCACCCCCAAGCGGCGGTGATCAGCAGGCTGGCCAGCAGGTTGCCCGGGTACCAGGAGATCTCGCCGAAGCGCTTCCAGACGTGGCCGCCCAGCTCCTGCAGCATGAAGCGGCCGACGCGCGTGCCCGCATCCACGGTGGTGAGGATGAAGAGCGCCTCGAACATGATCGCGAAGTGGTACCACAGGGCGAGGCCCGGGCCACTGAAGACGCCCGAGAGGATGTGCGCGATGCCCACCGCCAGGCTGGGCGCGCCGCCCGTTCGCGAGTACAGCGTCGCTTCGCCCATCTGCCGCGCCAGCGCTTCCATCTGGCCGGGGTGCAGCACGAACCCCCACTCCCGGATCGCCGCGATCGCGGCATCGCCCGTGCCGCCCAGCGCGGACGCGGGCGCGTTCATGGCGAAGTACACGCCCGGCTCCAGCGTGGCCGCGGCGATCACGGCCATGAGCCCCACGAACGACTCCATCAGCATCCCGCCGTACCCCACCAGCCGGGCATGCGACTCGCGCGTGACCATCTTGGGTGTGGTGCCGCTGGCGATGAGCGCGTGGAACCCGCTCACCGCGCCGCAGGCGATGGTGATGAACGCGAACGGGAACACCTTGCCGGCGAACACCGGCCCGGTGCCGTTCACGAACTGCGTGATCGCGGGCAGGCGCAGCGGCGGCAGCAGGATGAGCACCGCGGCGCTCACCACGAACACCACGCCCACCTTGAGGAAGGTGGACAGGTAGTCGCGCGGGGCCAGCAGCAGCCAGACCGGCAGCACCGAGGCGAAGAAGCCGTACACCATGATGGCCCAGGCCAGGGACGTGCCGTCCCAGGTGAACATCGGCCCGAGCGTCGGGTGCGCGGCCACCCAGCGCCCGCCGCGCAGCGCCAGCAGCAGCAGCGCCACGCCGATCACGGTCGCTTCCTTGACGCGCCCCGGCCGCAGCACCCGCATCCACCAACCCATGAAGAGCGCGATCGGGATGGTGCAGGCGATGGTGAAGAGTCCCCACGGGCTCGCCTTCAGCGCGTTCACCACCACCAGGGCCAGCACGGCGAGCAGGATGATCATGATCGCCAGGATCGAGATCATGGCGGCGGTCCCGGCCGCCGGGTTGATCTCCTCCCGGGCCATCTGCCCGAGCGACTTGCCATCCCGGCGGATCGAGCAGCACAGGATGGTGAAGTCCTGCACCGCCCCGCCGAGCACCACACCCGCGATCAGCCAGAGCGTGCCGGGCAGGAAGCCGAACTGCGCGGCCAGGGTGGGGCCGACCAGCGGACCCGCTCCGGCGATGGCGGCGAAGTGGTGGCCGTAGAGCACCCACTTGTTGGTGGGCACGAAGTCGCGGCCGTTGCTGAGCCGCTCGGCGGCCGTGGCGCGCTGGTCGTCGAGGTCGAAGATCCGGAGCGCGATGAACCGCGAGTAGAAGCGGTAGCCGATCACGTAGGAGGCGAAGCCGGCGACGATCAGCCACGCGGCATTGATGGTCTCGCCGCGGGAGAGCGCCAGCACGCCGAACGCGGCCGCGCCCAGCAGCGCGACCAGCACCCAGACCAGCCTGGCAAGCACGGTTTTCATAGGAGCGCTAGCATACGACCATGGTCGCGCTCTTCACAATCCCGCGCACCCGTGGTGTCCCGGGTGCCGCACGGCAGGCAATCGCGGGCCTGCGCACCGGCAGTGTCCCCTGATCGGGACGGGCGCCGGTTTGGAAGGAGCCGCGTGAGCGGGATTGACCGCGCGCGCGCCAGCCGCATGATACCATACACGCCCTTCGGATCACGCAGCAGGAGCGAGCCCATGCGCAACGCGGTCTGGGTGCTGGTCCTGGCAGCAGCGTGTGCCCCCCGGCCGGCGACCATCACGCCGACCCCGATCGCGGGCCAGCGCGCCGACAGCCTCGAGGTGCCCAATGCCATTCACTGGTACCGCAATGCGGTCGAGTACCGGGCCATCGCCCGCGAGGTCTATCGCCTGGCCACGGAGCAGGTGACGCGCCAGGCGGAGGGCCTTCCGTCCGGCAGCTGGGCGGTGATCATGGACGCGGACGAGACCGTGCTCGACAACTCTGAGTACCAGCGGCGGAATGCGGTGCGGGGGACGTCGTTCAACCAGGAAACGTGGTACGCCTGGGCGAGGGAGCAGGCCGCTCCGCCGGTGCCGGGCGCGCCCGAGTTCACGCGGACTGTGCAACGACTGGGCGGCCGCGTGGCCATCGTCACCGGCCGGGACCAGGCGATCTGCCCCGAGACCGAAGCCAACCTCAGGGCCGCAGGCGTGGCAGTCGACGTGGTGCTGTGCCGGGCTGATCCCGCCTTCAGCGACAAGAACCCGCGCTTTCGTGCGCTCGCCGACGGCACCGCTCGCGCCGGCCTGCCGCCGCTCCGGATCATCGCCTGGGTGGGAGACAACATCCTGGATTTCCCGGGCCTCGATCAGGCGGCGGACGCGAGCGCGCTGGAGCCGTTCGGCACGCGCTACTTCATGCTGCCGAATCCGATGTACGGCTCCTGGGAGCGACTGCCGAGGCGCTGAAGGACAACGCCGGGTGCCAGAGGCCGTGAACCGGTTCTTCCGGGCGCCTGGCCCTTGGCCACCGGCTCTCCCGAGCCGTATCGTTTCCGCCGTCAGGCCCAGACCCATCCCGCGGCCTCCTGGAGGGATATGCAGACCATCATCGAGCCGTTCCGGATCAAGGCGGTCGAGCCGATCCGCATGACCACGCCCGCAGAGCGCGCGGCCCGGCTGCGGGACGCGGGCTACAACGTCTTCCTGCTGCACTCGGAGGACGTGCTGATCGACCTGCTCACCGACAGCGGCACCTCGGCCATGAGCGCGGAGCAGTGGGCCGGGATCATGCGCGGCGACGAGGCGTACGCGGGCAGCCCGTCGTTCTACCGGTTCGAGGCAGCCGTGCGCGACCTGTTCGGCTTCAAGCACGTGATCCCGACGCACCAGGGGCGGGCCGCGGAGCGGATCCTGTTCAGCGTCATGTGCCGGCCGGGCGATGTCGTCCCGAACAACACGCACTTCGACACGACCCGCGCCAACGTGGAGGCGCGCGGGGCGCAGGCGGTGGACCTGCCGTGCGCGGAAGTGAAGGAGATCCCCGCCGGGCACCCGTTCAAGGGCAACATGGACGTGGCGGCGCTGCGGCGGGTGATCGCGGACGGCGGGCGGGACCGGACCCCGCTCTGCATGATGACGCTGACCAACAACTCGGGCGGCGGCCAGCCTGCGTCGCTGGCCAACATCCGGGCCGTGAGCGACGTCTGCCGCGAGCACGGCATCCCGTTCTACATCGATGCCTGCCGGTTTGCCGAGAACGCCTACCTGATCAAGCTGCGCGAGCCCGGTCAGGGCGAACGGACCGTGGCCGAGATCGCGCGCGAGATCTTCTCGCTCGCGGATGGCTGCACGTTCTCCGCGAAGAAAGACAGCTTCGCCAACATCGGCGGCTTCCTGGCCACCAACGACGCCCACCTGGCCGCCCAAGAGAAAGGCCTGCTGATCCTGACGGAAGGCTTCCCGACCTATGGCGGGCTGGCCGGCCGCGACCTCGAGGCCATCGCCGTCGGACTGCAGGAAGTGGTGGATGAGGATTACCTGCAGTACCGGCTCGCGTCCGTCCGTTACCTGGGTGAGCACATCTCCCGCGGCGGCGTGCCGATCGTGCAGCCGCCGGGCGGCCACGCCATCTACATCGATGCGGCCGCATTCCTGCCGCACATTCCGCCCCTGCGGTTCCCGGGCGTGGCGCTCACGGTGGCGCTGTATCTCGAGGGCGGCATCCGCGCCGTGGAGATCGGCACCGTCATGTTCGGGCGGAAGGATCCCGCCACCGGCG
>VEPF01000328.1 GCA_012027055.1 Gemmatimonadota bacterium
CAGCGGTGCGGCCGTGAAACCCGTCATCCACAGCGACTACAGGGGCGGGGACATCACGCTCCCGGCCGATCCCGCGCAGGTGATCCGGGTGGCGCAGCACCCGGCGCTCGAGCGGCTGATCGGCGACGACATCATCACCACGGATGGCACCACGCTGCTGGGCTCGGATGACAAGGCCGGCGTGGCGGCGATCATGACCATGATCGACGTGCTCATGCAGAACCCGCAGGTGCCGCATGGGCCGATCGCGGTGGCGTTCACGCCGGACGAGGAGGTCGGCACCGGGATCAGGGAGTTCGACGTCGCCCGCTTCGGCGCGGACTGCGCCTACACGGTGGATGGCGGCGAGCTGGGGGAGATCAACGACGAGACCTTCAGCGCGCGCCTGGCCACGGTCACGTTCCACGGCAGGAGCACGCACCCGGGGACGGCGAAAGGCGTGATGGGCAACGCCATCCGCGCCGTGGGCGACTTCCTGGCGCGGCTGCCGCAGGACCTGCGGCCGGAGTTGACGGAAGAGCGCGCCGGCTTCGTGCACCCGTACACCGGCACGCTGGACGTGGAGACGTCGCGGGTGAAGCTGATCCTGCGCGATTTCGAGGAGGCGGGCCTGGACCGGCAGGAGGCTCTGCTGCGGCAGCTCACGGCGGCCACGGAGCAGGCGCACCCCGGGCTGAGCATCGCGCTGGAGGTCAAGGAGCAGTACCGGAACATGCACGAGGTGCTGAAGGACCATCCGCACCTGACGGAGTATGCGTTCGAGGCGGCGAGGCGCGCGGGCGTGGAGCCGTTCCGCAAGCCGATCCGCGGCGGCACCGACGGTTCCCGGCTCACGTTCCGCGGCCTGCCCTGCCCGAACCTGTTCACGGGCGGCCACGAGTTCCACAGCAGGCTGGAGTTCAACTCGCGCGCGGGCCTGGAGAAGACCACCGCGACGCTGGTGCACCTGGCGGCGCTCTTCGCCGAGCGTCGGCCGTAGCGGTCGGTTCCGGGCCCCCGCCGGCACTGCCCGCCGCCAGGAAATCGACGGCGCGCTCGATCACGCCGGGCGCGCGCAGGATGCGGCGGTGGCCGAACCCTTCGGCCGGGAGCAGCGTGATGTTCGGGAAGGCCGCGGCCAGCGCGCGCGCTTCCGAGAAGGGGACCTCGGGATCGCCGGGGTCGTGGAAGAGGAGCGTCGGCTGCGGCCAGCCGCCGGGAATGCGGGTGAGCGCGAAGGCGGTGAGGGGGTGCCCGTATGCCGCCGTGGCCAGCCGCAGCAGCTCCTCGCCTGCCGCGGGGCCGAGCCGGAGCATGCCGGCCACGCCCACGAAGTGCAGCAGCGGGTCATCCAGGCCGGCAATGAGCACCAGCCGCTCCACGGCCACCGGCGGGCGGCCCAGCAGGTGGTTGCCAGCGGCCGCGGCGGCGGCCGCGTAGGCGCCGGCGGAGTGCCCGACCACGCCCCGCAGCTGGCCCACCTCGCCAGCCACGCAGCCGAGCGCCCGTGCCATGTCGAGCCCATCAGTGCGCCGGCCCTCCGACTCCCCGTGGGCCGGCATGTCGAACGCGACCACGTCCAGCGCCCGCGCGAGCAGCGGCTCCACCCACGGCGTGAAGTGGGCCGCACGGGAGTTCCAGCCGTGCGCGAGCAGGACCGTGCCCGCGGCGGCGCCGTTGCCGCGCCAGCGATAGGCGCAGAGCCGCCGGTCGTCCGCGTCCACGGTGAACGGTTCGGCACGCTCCAGCAGCGCGCGAGCCGCCGAGCTCACGCGCGGGCGCGCCGAGGGCTGTGCGGCCAGCGCGAACGCCCGCTGCGCGGCAGCCCGCGGCGCGAGCGCACCGAGGGTGCGGAAGTACGCGCGGACCAGCCGGTCTCTCACGGCTCGACCGGGTGAGCCCGGCGTGCCCGCAGCCACGCGCGCGTCCCGAACACCGCGCACGATGCCGTCGCTTCCGCGCAGCCCATCACGATCGCATCGACGAACCCGGCTCCGCGCGCCAGTGCCAGCGCGGCGGCGCCGTGCAGGATGTCCCCCGCGCCGAGCGTATCGACGATCGGTCCTCCGGTTGGCGGCACCAGCTCCCGCACCGACCCATCCACATCGACCAGGACCGGCCGGTCCCCGCGCGTGACCGCGGCGCCCGCGCAGCCCGCGGCACGCAGGGCCGCCATGGTCCCGGCCGGATCGCCGGGCGCGCCGGGCACGCGGAACCGCTCCGAGACCACCGCCCACCGGACCCGGTGCAGCCGGCCTGCCAGGCTCGCCAGCCAGCGCCCGCCATCGAGCAGCACCGGGACCTGGGGGAAGGCATCCGTGATCCGGTCGAACAACGTCGGGTGGAAGCCATCCCACGCGATGACGTCCGGCGAAACGGTCGGGAGCGTGAGCAGGTCGGCATTGGCGGTGGCGGCCAGGTCGTGGGAGATGATGGTGCGGCGGCCTTCGGCGTCCGTCAGCACGGTCGAGACGGACAGGCGGCTGCCGGGTGCCGCGCAGTCCTGGTACTCGACGCCGAACTCGCGCGCATCCGCGAGCACGAGCGGCCGCAGCGGCTCAGCCCCGGCCGCACTCACGCAGATGGCCCGCCCGCCCAGCGCGGCGAACGTCACGGCGGCGGTGTACGAAGGACCGCCCGGTGCCACGATCGACTCGTCGGCTTCGGCGCCCATGTCGGCGCGCGGCACCGCAGCGACGCGGTACTGCACGTCGATCGTGGTCTGGCCGACGAAGATCCCGAGCGGCGACGGGAGTGAGCTCATGGCAGCGGGGTGTCCCAATTCGAACCGCCGCCAACGAGCATCCCGATGCCGGATCTGAACTCGATCACGATGGTCATCCAGACCGGCGCGGCCGCGCCCCCCATCCGTCCCGGTACGAACTCGAACGCGGACAGTGCCTCGATGGCGGCACGGTCCAGCAACGGATCCAGGCCGCGCAATACCGTGGGTTGGACCAACCGACCTGATGTGTCGACGACTCCCCGCACCCACACCTTGCCCTCGATGCCGCTGCCCCTGAGAGCGTCCGGATAGCTGTGGGCAAGGACCTCCTTCACGCGCTCGGGATTGCTGATCGAAGGCATGACCTCGGGGATCAGGACGGGGTCCTGGGGCGCCTCCGGCTCAGGCGTGCCGGACGCAGCCGTTTCCAGTAATGGGGGCGGAGGTGGTGGCGGAGGCTCGACCTCCTCCAGCAGAACCTCCAGTCCAGGTTTGCCGTCCCGGTCACCAGCCTCACGGGCCGCCCCCGTGCGCGCCGGCTCGTCGCTGCTCAGCACCCACATCACGACGCCGGCAAGCGCCACCACCAGGCCCGCCCAGGACATCCTGCGGCTGCGGCTGATCTGCCTGAGAGTGGCTTCGGAAGCGAAGGTGGTGGAGAACGCGAATCGGGAGAGCAGCGGGGCGTTGCTGACGCGGTCCCTGAATCCTCTGCGAGCTTCCGAGACGCCCGCGATTCCCCCGACGATCATCAGGGCGCCAACGACGAGGAGCAGCCAGTGCATTTCGCCCTCCTGTTGCCGGCGGGACCACCACGTATGCGCTTGCCCGTCGTGCTCCATTCGCGAACGACGATCGGACGGGTGAGGCGCGCTCCCGGTTAGCGATCAACGAGCTGCAACTCGCGCACCTGCACATCACCGGCAGCGCACAGCGCACCGATCTGCGACACCGCGAAAGCGTACTTCTCCGCGGTGACGCGGTCCAGCAGCAGCCGCGAGGCAGCGAACTGGCCGAGTTCCCGGAGCGCCTCCGCCTTCATCAGGCGCTCGTCCTCGATGGCTTCGTCCAGCAGGGCCGCGAGGGCCTCGAGGTTCTTCCGCCAGTAGGCCGGTGCGGCCGCGACGCGCGCCGGCCTCGGCCCCGGCAGTTCGCGGAAGGCATCGTTGTGCCGCCACCACGCGAGCGTGCGCAGTCGCTGCTCCTGCGCGGCACCGGCCGCCAGCCCCCCGCGAATGGCGCGGTAGTATTCCGCCTCGTTCGGTTCGCGAACGGGACGCGCGCTCTGCCAGGCCGGGTCGCCGTCTTCACCCCGCCGCTCGAGTAGGCCGATCTCCGGCGCGGCCGCGAGCCAGTAGCACTGCCGGCAACGGTGGCAGCGCACGACCGCGGGCGGACGCGGGAACATGGGCGCGAGGCGCTTGCCGTCCGTCCAGAGACGCGCCCCGATGGTGTTGCCCGAGAGCAGCGTCAGGTAGCGGGCGAGGGCCTGGCAGTGCGGGCAGGCGATGATCTGCGGAGGACCGGGTCTCATGTGAGTGCCTCGCGTGCTGGTCTACGTGCGGGCCGCGCCGGTCACGGTCCGGCCGGCTTCTGTCCGCGGAACCGGTAGCTGAGCGCGAGGAACGCGAAGCCGCACGCCAGGAAGAGCACGATCCTCACGGCCACGTCCACGCGCGCCAGGTCGTAGGCGAACAGGCGCACGATCAACAGTGCCAGCGAGAGCAGGCCGGCCTGCTGCACCCGCACCCGCTGCCGCGACAGCCCCCAGAGGATGAGCGCCGAGCCCACGACGGCGTAGGAGACGCTCGCGAGCCACGGCGCGCCCGGCACCGCAGTCAATTCCTCGGCGAGCAGGATGTGGCCGAAAGCGAAGATGCCGCCGCCGTAGGCGACGCGCTCGGCAGCCGTGCGTCCCTGCCAAAGCACGATGGCCGCCAGGGCCAGGATGGCGATCCCGCCCAGCGCGTTGGGGTCGAAGGCCGGAGCCGTGGCCATGCGGTCGATGCGGTTCAGGAACTCGATGGCCGCGAGCGCATAGAGCAGGTTTGCCAGCACTGCCAGCACCGGCGCGCGCAGCCGGGGCGCGGCCAGGTAGGCGGCCGTGCCCACGGCGGCCACGCCCACGAAGCCCGCGGCCGGCACCAGTGCCGCCACCGCGAGGAGCGCCGCGCCCGCGGCGGCGGCCGCGAGCGCGGCGGCGAAGTCGTCGGTGGCGAAGATGACGTTGCCGATGCCGTTCACTTCAGCCGGGGCCGGGGCGCGGTACCGGAACAGGAAGGCGGCGAGCGCGGCATAGGCAAACGCGGTGCCGGCGAAGACCGCGTCGAACGCATAGGGCCCGCCGAAGAGCGAGTTGACCAGCAGCGCCAGGCTGATGGTGACGATCAGCGGCTGGTAGAGCCGGAGCGCGCCCGTGCTCGCGTCAACGGGACGCAATGCCACGGCCCAGCGGAGTCGCGCGCGCAGCAGGGGCAGCACCGCGAAGCCGAGCCACATGACGATGGCCGCCGCGGTGGCGGCCGCGTAGGTGGCCGGGCTCCACTGTTCGGGGCGCAGCGGCGCCTGTCCGGGCGCGGCCGGGAAGGCCGGCGCGGCCACCGCGAGCACGGCTGCCGGCAGAGCCACCAGGTCGTACCACCCGGGCCGCTGCCGGGCCGCGATCAGGGCCGACCAGCCGATCATGAGCAGCAGGTAGAGCCAGAGCGCCGGGCCGGCCACCGCGTCGTGCAGCAGGAATGCGGGCGGCAGCAGCGACCCGAGCGTGGCGATCGAGGCCATCACGGTGTCGCGCTGGCGCGCGGCGATGGCGAAGGCGCCGATGGCGACGGCCGCGTGGAAGAGCAGGGTCAGGCTGCCGGGCACGAACCGGTACAGCTCGGAGGCGGCGAGTCCCGTGATGAACAGGATGATGGTGCCGCCGCCCATGAGGATCTGGCGGTAGCGCAGGCGGCCGGGGAAGCAGCGGAGCCCGGCGAGGAGCAGGCCGCCGCCCAACAGCAGGCCGCCCGCGATGCGCAGTTCGGGCGTGAGCCAGCCGCGGTCCACCGCGTAGCGGAACAGCAGGACCAGGCCGACCAGCAGCAGCCCGATGCCGGCGCGACCCAGCCAGCCCTCGCCCCGGGTGAACCAGTCCTCGGCGGTCATCGGGGTGCGCTTCGGGC
>VEPF01000443.1 GCA_012027055.1 Gemmatimonadota bacterium
CTCATGAGCACGTGGCGGCCCGAGTCGGAGATCTCCCGCCTGAACGCGGCCGCCGGGAGCGGAACCTGGACCCGGCTGTCCCGGGAAACGCTGGCAGTGCTGGCCGCGGCCCGTCGCCTCGCGCAGCTGAGCGGCGGGGCGTTCGACGTGACCGTGGGCCCGCTGATGTGGGCGTGGGGGTTCCGGGGTCGGGACGAGCCCCACCGACCGGCCCCGGCCACCCTCGACTCCGCGCGGGCGCTGGTGGGCAGCCGGCTGCTGGAGCTTGATAGCGCCGGCGGGAGCGCGCGCCTGCTAGCGCGGGGCGCGACCGTGGACCTGGGCGCGATCGCGAAGGGCTATGCGCTCGACCTGGCGGCCGCCGCCATGCAGGCCGCCGGCGCCACCGCGGGCATGGTGGACCTGGGCGGGAACGTGCTGGTGTTCGGGCCGCCGCCCGAGGGCCGGGAGGCCTGGGTCATCGGCATCCTCGACCCGCGCGATCCGGCCGCCACCATGGGCGAGATCCGCCTGCGCGCCGGGTCGGTGGCCAGTTCCGGCGATTACGAGCAGTTCTTCGAGGCGGCCGGCGTGCGCTACTCACACATCATGGACCCGGCCACCGGTGAGCCCGCCCGCGGCACTCTGCAGACCACCGTGGTGGCCCCAACCGGGCTGCAGTCCGACGGTCTGTCCACCACGCTCTTCGTGCTCGGCCCGGAACGGGGCCGGTCCGTGCTCGCCCGGCCCTTCGCACGCGGGGCCGCGGTGGTCTGGGTGCGCGACTCCCTCCCGTTGGACGCGTCCGACGTGGTGGTGGCCGGCGCCGACCCCGGCCGCATCCGCATCGCCATGCCGGGCAGGCGCTGAGTACGCCCGGCCGGCTAACGCCACCTCCCTCCCGCGTGTCTCCTAGATTGCACAGCATGGGCGAAACCGATGCGATACTGGTACTGCGCTCGCGGCGGGGAGACGCGGCAGCGTTCGAGGAGCTTGTGCGCCGGCACATGCGCAAGGCTTACCTCACCGCGCTGTCACAGCTCGGTGATGTCGCGGCCGCCGAGGACGTGACCCAGGACGCGCTGATCGCGGCCCTCGAGCGGATCGAGGACTGCCGCGAGCCCGAGCATTTCGCAGCCTGGCTCATTCGGATCGCCCGCAACAAGGCGCACAACTACCGGCGGCGGGAGCGGGTGCGCAGTGCCCTGCCGCTCGAGGCCGCGGACCGGCTGCCCGCGGCCAGCGATCCCCTGCGGGACGCCAGCCGGGACGAGCTGCGGAAGCAGTTGCTGAGCGCCCTGGACACGCTCACCGAGCGACAGCGGGAGGCGGTCTATCTGTTCGAGGTGGAAGGCCTGCGGCACGCGGAAATAGCCGAGCTGCTGGGACTGAAGGAAGGCAACGTGCGGTACCACGTATTCCAGGCGCGGCGAGCGCTGCGCGAAAAGCTGGGCGGTGTCTATGGAGAGGGATGAACTGAACGAGCGGATCGATCTCTCCGCGCTGGACCCGTTCGCGGATCCGGCCGCGCGGGACGCCTTCGTCGCCCGGGTACTGGATCGCGGCGCGTTCGAGCTGGCGCGCCGGCGCCGCGACACTGCGGGGGAGCGGCTCTGGAATGGCGGCTCGGTGTTCGGCGTGATGGCCGGCTGGGCACGCCCGGCCCTGGCCGCGGCTGCGCTCGTGCTCCTGGTGTCCGGGTACGCGCTGCGCACCGGCCGCGCGCAGCAGCAGGAAGCGCAATCCGGCCTGATCGAGGCGATGGCCCTGCCCTCGCCGGTCGAGCAGTGGCTGTCCGAGGAACGGACGCCGACCACGGCCGACCTGATCCTGACGCTCGAGGGAGGCACAGGATGGTAAGAGGCGCAATGGCGCGCTCACGCTGGATCGCGCTGGCCGTGCTCTCGGCCGTCTTCCTGGCCGGCGCCGCGGTCGGGGCAGCCGCCTTCACGATGCTGACCCGCACTCGGCAAGAGCAGCCCCAGCGTCCGGGACCGGGCGGCCCGCGGACCAGCCGGGGGAACGGCCCGTCGATCTTCGACCAGATGGAGCTCACGGCCGCCCAGAAGGCGGCCATGGACTCCATCATGGAAAAGCGCCGGCGGGAGATGGACGCCTTCTGGAAGCAGCACAATCCGGAGGTGCGGGCCATCGTCGACTCCGCCCGTGCGGAAGCGGACCGGCTGCTGACGCCCGAGCAGCGCCAGAAGTTCGAGGAGTTCCGGGAGCGCCGGCGCCGCGAGCACACGGCACCGGGACGGGACGGCCGCATGCCGCCTCCCATGGGCAGCGATTCGGCGGGCGGGCGGGTCAGTCTTTACGAGCCGCGACACATCTGCGCGAAGCGCAGGATGAACGGAAGCCCGACCGGGCCCGGCGCCCGGGTCCGGTAGGGAGGGAATAGTGAGCACGTTGACGACCGTCGAACCGATCCGCGGCGGGACCGCGGGCAACGGTCACGGCGCCGAGATCATTCGTACCCGGGGACTGACCAAGAACTACGACCTGGGGGCAGAAGTGGTGCACGCGCTGCGCGGCATCGACCTGCTCATCAAGCGCACCGAGTACGTGGCGATCATGGGGCCTTCGGGTTCGGGAAAGTCCACCCTGATGAACCTGATCGGCTGCCTCGACACACCCACCTCGGGCGACTACTGGCTGAACGGCCAACCCGTGGCGGAGCGGACCGAGAACGAGCTCGCGGAGATTCGCAATCGCGAGATCGGCTTCGTGTTCCAGACCTTTAACCTGCTGGCGCGCGCGACCGCGCGGCACAACGTCGAGCTGCCGCTGATCTACTCGGGCATGAGCAAGCACGAGCGGCAGCAGCGCGCCCGGGCCATGCTGGAGCGCGTGGGGCTGGGCGACCGCATGCAGCACAAGCCCGCCGAGCTGTCCGGCGGGCAGCGCCAGCGGGTGGCGATCGCACGCGCGCTCATCAACGATCCGGCCCTGCTGCTGGCCGATGAGCCGACCGGCAACCTCGATACTCAGACCGGGATCGAGATCATGGCGCTCTTCGACCAGCTGCAGAAGGAAGGGCAGACCATCGTGCTGGTCACGCACGAGCACGACATTGCCGAGCATGCCAACCGGCAGATCCACATCCGGGATGGCATGATCGAACGCGATGAGACCCGCGCCGCCCGCGCGAGCCTCTGATGGGACACGGCGGCCACGCGAGGGCGCGCGCCGCCAGGGCGGTATCCAGAGTGATTCACACCGAGGGAGATGATCGTGAACGCTAGAGTATTGGTCAGGCTGGGCCTGGGGCTCGCGACCAGCGTGGCGCTCGCCGCCTGCGGCAAGGGGTCGGCCGACGAGGCGGCAACGCCCGCATCCGAGGTGGCCACCATCGGCCGCGCGTCGCTCACCATCACCGCCGAGGCCTCCGGCCAGGTGGAGCCGATCCGCGAGGTGGAGGTGAAGTCCACGGCCTCCGGCGAGATCCTGGCGCTGCACGTCGAAACCGGCATGACCGTGCCGCAGGGCACCCTGCTCGCGGAAGTCGATCCGCGCGACGTGCGCAACTCCCTCGCCCAGGCGGAGGCGGACCTGACCGTGGCCGAGCAGCGGGCGACCACCGCCGCCGAACAGAGGAAGCGGACCCAGGAACTGCGCGACGCCAACGTGGTGACCGCGCAGGAACTCGAGTCCGCGGTGCTGGAGCAGGCGAACGCGCGGGCCTCGATCATCAAGGCGCAAACGAACCTGCAGCTGGCGCGCGAGCGCATGAATGACGTGCAGATCCGGGCGCCGATCGCCGGCACCGTGATCTCCAAGTCCGTGGAGCAGGGCACGATCATCGCCTCGGCCAGCCAGAACATCTCGGGCGGCACCACGCTCATGCAGATGGCCGACCTGGCCACCATGCAGGTGCGGGCGCTCGTCGATGAGACCGACATCGGCAAGATCCAGCCGGGCATGTCCACGCGCGTGAGCGTCGAGGCCTACCCGGAGCGTACCTTCCGCGGCAGCCTCTACAAGATCGAACCGCAGGCCGTGGTCGAACAGAATGTGACCATGTTCCCGGTGCTGGTCCGGCTGGACAATCCGGAGGGGCTGCTCAAGCCGGGCATGAACGCCGACATCGCGGTCGAGATCGCGCAGCGCGAGAACGCTCTGGTGGTGCCCAACGCGGCGATCGTGGCCACCGCGGACGCCACGGCCGCTGGTGAGGTGCTGGGACTGAGCGAGGAGTCGGTACAGAACTCGCTACGCGGTGGCGGGAACGGTGGCGGCGCGCCGGGCGAGGATCAGGCGGTTCAGGGCGGCGGCGGCGCGGGCCAGCGGCCGGCGGCAGCGGGCGAGCAGAACGCTCCGGCCGGGCCGGGCGGCCAGCCGGCGGCGCCGCAGGCCGGCGGCCAGCAGCCGGGCGCACCCGCTGAGCTGGCGCGGGCAGGTGGCCAGCCGGGCGCCGGTGCCCCTGGCGCCCAGGGTGCGCCGACGGCGCAGGCCGGCGGCGATGATGCCAAGCGGCAGGAGTGCCAGCAGCTGATGACCCGCATCCGCGAGAGCGGCGGCTTCCAGAACCTGAGCGAAGCGGATCGCACGAAGATGCGCGACTGCCGTTCGGTCCTGGGCTTCGGCCAGCGCGGCGGGAACGGCGGCGGCATGGGCGGTTTCGGCGGGCAGCGTAGCCGTAACCCGGACGACCGGGCGGTGGTGGTGTTCCTGCTGGGCGAGCAGGGCCCGGAGGCGCGGCGGATCTTGGTCGGCCTGAACGACTTCGACAACAGCGAGGTGATCAGCGGGCTGAAGGATGGCGACAAGGTGATCCTGATCTCGGTCGCGCGCCTGCAGGCCCAGCAGGAAGAGATGAACCAGCGGATCCGCGAGCGCGCCGGCGCCAGCGGCGTGCTCAGCGGCGGCGGCATGGGCGGCCCGGGCATGGGTGGCCCGCCCGGCGGCGGCCCTGGCGGCGCCGGCGGCCGGGGTGGCAGGTAGGAGGCAACGATGCTTATCGGCGAAATCCTGCAGGTGGCGATCGCAGCGATCTGGGCCAACAAGCTGCGCTCCTTCCTCACGATGCTCGGGATCATCATCGGCATCGCCGCGGTGATCACCATGGTGTCTCTGGGCGAGGGCGCACAACGCCAGGTGGAGGCGCGCCTGCAATCGCTCGGCACCAACATCCTGACGGTGAGACCGGGCCAGCAATTCCACGGGGGATTGGATCGCGGTGATACCGAGCTCACGGCCAAGAATGCGGATGCGCTTCGCCTGAGCCCGCGCTACATCAGCGCTCTCTCTCCGGAGATGAGCCGCCGCCAGCAGGTTACGTACCTGGCCGGCAACTCCAACAACCAGATTACCGGTGTTTGGCCGGAGTACTTCAAGCTGCAGAACACCAAGATCGCCAAGGGCCGGCTCTTCACGGAGGGAGAGGAGCGTGGCCGGCGGCGCGTGGCGGTGATCGGCCCGGCCGTGGGCGACCGCCTGAACATCAACACCAACCTGCTGCTCGGGAAGCAGATCCAGATCCGGGGAGTGCCGTTCGAGGTGATCGGCATCCTGGAGTCCAAAGGTGACCAGGGTTTCATGAACCCGGATGAAACCATCTACATCCCGCTGGCCACCGCGCAGTTCCGGGTGTTCGGGTCGGAGCGGGTGAGCACCATCTACGTCCAGGCCCTCGACGCCAAGTCGATGGATCCGGCCGTGGCCGAGATCGACCGCGTCCTGCGGCGCGAGATGCGGGTGAAGCCCGGCGCTGCCACGCCGTTCACGGTGCGCAACCAGACCTCACTCCTGACCACGTTCCAGGAGACCGCGGCCACGTTCACCTATCTGCTCGCGGGCATCGCCCTGGTGTCGCTCATGGTGGGCGGCATCGGGATCATGAACATCATGCTGGTGTCGGTGACCGAGCGGAC
>VEPF01000245.1 GCA_012027055.1 Gemmatimonadota bacterium
CCGCCGGCCCGGTGCCGGCGGCGTTCGCTGTTCTCAGGTCGGAGGGGGGGTGGGGCGGGGCCGACCCGAGGGCCGTACCGGATCCACGAGTGGCCCGTGACCGACCGGCCGCGGGAACGCCTGCGGGAACTCGGGGCGAGCGCGCTGGCGAGCCGCGAGCTGCTGGCGATCCTGGTGGGGAGCGGGGGCGAAGGGCGGTCCGCCTTCGACATTGCGGGCGCACTGCTGGAGCAGGGGGCGGGCTCGCTGCGCCGGCTGGCCAGCCTGGGGCACGGGCGGCTCGAGGAGGTGCCGGGTGTCGGGCCGGCCGTGGCAGCTCGGGTGGCTGCGGCGCTCGAGCTGGGCCGCCGCCTGGCCCGCGAGGGTCCGGTAGAGCGGGTGCGGATCAAGGGACCGGGAGCCGTCTACGCGCTGTGCGCGCCGGGGCTGCGGGACCTGCTGCAGGAAGAGTTCCGCGTACTGCTGCTGAACACCCAGCACGCGGTGCTGCGGGAACTGCTGGTCACGCGTGGCACCCTCGACAGCTCGGTGGTGCACCCGCGCGAGGTATTCCGGGCGGCCGTATCCGAGGGCGCGTCCGCGCTGCTGCTGGTCCACAACCACCCGTCCGGAGACCCGACGCCCTCGCCCGAGGACCGGGAGGTCACGCGGCAGCTGGCGGCGGCCGGCGCATTGCTGGGCATTCCGATCGTCGACCACGTAGTGATCGGCGACGCGCGCTACGTCTCGTTCGTGGACGCCGGCCTCCTGGCCGCACCCTAAGCGGGCCCCGGGGCAGGCGGAGTACTGGAGCGTGTGATCGCGCGGCCGCTCCGGTGTATATTGAAAAATGGCCTCGACCCTCGACCGCAAGACCTCGCCCCCCAGCTCCGAGGTGGAGGCTGCGCTCGCGCAGCTGCCAGTCCGGCTTCGGGAAGCCGTCACCCCGTACGTGGACCGGCTGGACGCGCCCCTAATCGCGCGGGCCTACCAGTTCGCGGAATCAGCGCACCGCGGGCAGAAGCGCGTCTCGGGCGACGACTACACGGACCACCCGGTCGAGGTGGCACGGATCCTGGCCGAGCTGCACCTGGACACCATGAGCATGGTGGCGGCGCTCGTGCACGACGTGGTCGAGGACACGGCCACCACGCTGGAACAGGTGCGGAGCGAGTTCGGGGAAGAGATCGCGACCATCGTCGACGGCGTCACCAAGATTGGCAAGGTGCAGTTCCGGTCGAGCACCGAGCAGCAGGTCGAGAACTACCGCAAGCTGCTGCTCTCGATGGCCCAGGACGCGCGCGTGATCGTCATCAAGCTGGCGGACCGGCTGCACAACATGCGTACACTGGATCCGCTCCGGCCTGACAAGCGGCGGCGGATCGCGCTGGAAACGCGCGAAATCTACGCCCCGCTGGCCCACCGGCTGGGCATGGCGCAGATCCGCTGGGAGCTGGAGGACCTGGCCTTCAAGCACCTGGAGCCGGACGCGTATCGCACGCTGGCCAAGAAGATCGCCGACCGGCGGCGGGAGCGGGAGCAGCAGATCCAGGGGTTGCTGGAGCCGCTGCAGAACGAGCTGCGGAACGCCGGCATCCCCTGCGAAGTGTACGGCCGGCCGAAGCACCTGTGGTCGATCCACCGGAAGATGCTGCAGCGCGGGAAGCCCTACGAGGAGATCTACGACCTCATGGCGATCCGCGTGGTCACGGACACGGTGGCCAACTGCTATCACGCGTTGGGGGTGATCCACAACCAGTGGACGCCGCTGCAGGAGCGCTTCCACGACTACATCGCCACCCCCAAATCCAACATGTACCGCTCGCTACACACGACCATCTTCGGTCCGGGCGGGCGGCTGTATGAGATCCAGATCCGCACCCAGGAGATGCACCGGACGGCGGAGTACGGGATCGCGGCCCACTGGCGCTACAAGGAGGGCGAACGCCGGGCCATCGACCAGGTAGACGAGACGCTGACCTGGTTCCGCCAGGTGCTGGAATGGCAGCAGGACACGCGCGAGCCGGAGGAGTTCCTGGAGTTCCTGCGCATCGATCTGTTCCAGGACGAGATCTTCGTGTTCACGCCTAAGGGCGACGTGAAGCAGCTGCCCAAGGGGGCGACGCCGATCGACTTCGCGTTCGCGGTGCATACCGAAGTGGGGCTGCACTGTTCGGGCGCGCGCATCAACGGCCGGATCACGGCGCTGTCGCGCGAGCTGAAGAACGGCGACACGGTGGAGGTGCTGACGGACGCGCGGCAGCGGCCGTCGCGCGACTGGCTGGCGTTCGTGAAGACGGCGCGGGCGAGGAACAAGATTCGCGGCTGGATCAGGCAGGCGGAGTCGGTCTCGGCCCAGGAGCTGGGGGAAGAGCTGTTCGCGCGGGAGCTGCGCAAGGCCCGGCGGGAGAAGCCCGCACCCGAGGTGCTGGAACGCGCCGCCACCAGGCTGAACTACGTCAGCGCCGAGCAGATCTTCGTGGCCCTGGGCCGGGGCGACATTGGGCCGGCGGCGATCCTGCGGGAGCTGTTCCCGGATGACGACCCGGCAGTGGCCCGCCCGCCATCGGCGTTCGAGCGGCTCATGGACCGCGTGCGCGGCACCGGCCGCGGGGTGCGGATCCAGGGCCTGGACAACACGCTGGTGCGCTACTCGCAATGCTGCCAGCCGGTGCCGGGCGACAGCGTGATCGGCTACATCACACGCGGCCGGGGCATCTCCATCCACCGGACCGTCTGCCCGAACGTGCTCAACCTGTCGGATCTCCCGGAGCGCCGAGTGGAGATCGAGTGGGAGGCGGAGTCGAGCGAGCGCTTCTACGTGCGGGTGGTGGTGGAAGGAACGGACCGGCGCGGGCTGCTCTCGGACATCGCGGACGCGATCAGCACCACCGGCACCAACATCTCGTCCGCCGAGATCCACGCGGTAGAAGGCGGTATGGCCGGCTCGTTCGTGGTGGAAGTGCACGATCTCAATCACCTGAAGAAGGTGATGAAGCAGATCCGGCGGGTGAACGGCGTGCTCTCGGCCGAGCGGCGCGAGCATTTCGCCGGGTCAGAGCGCGACGGCTGATGGCCGGTTTCGAGCTGCATTTGCCGTTCGAGCTGGCCGGGGACCAGCCGGAGGCGGTGGCGGAGCTGGTCGCGGGACTGCAGCAGGGCCAGCGCCACCAGACGCTGCTGGGCGTCACCGGCTCGGGCAAGACGGTGACCATGGCGCAGGTGATCGCGGGCTACGGCCGGCCGACCCTGGTCATGAGCCACAACAAGACGCTGGCCGCGCAGCTGTACGGCGAACTCAAGTCGTTCTTCCCGGCGAACGCGGTCGAGTATTTCATCTCCTACTACGACTACTACCAGCCGGAAGCATACGTCCCGGCCACGGACACGTACATCGAGAAGGACGCGTCGATCAACGAGGACATCGAGCGGCTGCGGCTGCGGGCCACGTCGTCGCTGATGGAGCGCGAGGACGTGATCATCGTGGCCTCGGTGTCGTGCATCTACGGCCTGGGCGATCCGCGCGAGTACCGGGAGCTGCTGCTGACGCTCGACGTCGGGCAGCAGATCAGCCGGCGCGACATCCTGGAAGGGCTGGTGCAGATCCAGTACGGGCGCAACGACCACGAGTTCGTGCGCGGCACGTTCCGGGTGCGCGGAGACGTGGTGGAGGTGTTCCCGGCGTACGAGGAACAGGCGGTACGGATCGAGCTCTGGGGCGACGAGGTCGAGCGGATCTCGCGCTTCGATCCGCTCACCGGCGATACCATCGTGCGGCTGGAGCGCACGGCGATCTACCCGGCCACCCATTTCGTGACGCAGCGCAGCACCGTGGAGCGGGCCGTGCAGCGGATCCGGGTGGAGCTGGAGGAGCGGCTGCTGGAGTTGCGGGCGGCGGGCCGGCTGCTGGAGGCGCAGCGACTGGAGCAGCGCACGCACTTCGACATGGAGATGATGCTGGAGATCGGCACCTGCCCCGGCATCGAGAACTACTCGCGGCGCCTCACCGGACGGGCCGCCGGGGAGCGCCCGGCCTGCCTGTTCGGCTACTTCCCGGGCGATTTCCTGCTGATCGTCGACGAGTCGCACGTGAGCGTGCCGCAGGTGCGCGGGATGTACAACGGCGACCGGGCGCGCAAGCTGACCCTGGTGGAGCACGGCTTCCGGCTGCCGAGTGCGCTGGACAACCGGCCGCTCACGTTTGAGGAGTGGGAGCAGCTGGTGAACCGGGCGATCTTCACCTCGGCCACGCCGGGCGATTACGAGCTGGCGCGGTCGGGTGGAGTGGTGGTGGAGCAGCTGATCAGGCCGACCGGCCTGATCGACCCCGAAGTGGTGGTCCGGCCGGTGCGCGGTCAGGTAGATGACCTGATCGCCGAAATCCGGGAGCGGGAGGCGAGGAGCGAGCGGGTGCTGGTCACGACTCTGACCAAGCGGATGGCGGAGGACCTGACCGAGTACCTGCAGCAGGTGGGCATCCGGGTGCGCTACATGCACTCGGACATCGCTGCGATCGAGCGGATGGAGATCCTCCGGGACCTGCGGCTCGGGCGCTTCGACGTGCTGGTCGGAATCAACCTGCTGCGGGAAGGGCTGGACCTGCCGGAAGTCTCGCTGGTGGCCATCCTGGACGCGGACAAGGAAGGGTTTCTGCGCGACGAGCGCTCGTTGATCCAGACGATCGGGCGGGCGGCGCGCAACGTAGGCGGCAAGGCGATCATGTACGCCGACCGCATGACCGGCTCGATGCAGCCCTGCATCGACGAGACGAACCGGCGGCGGGCGGTGCAGCACGCGTACAACGCGGCACACGGGATCGTGCCGCGCACGATCGAGAAGAGCGTGGCGGAGCGGCTGCTCACGACGCGCGTGGCGGACGCGCGCGGCGAGCGCGCGGCCGCAGGCCGGCGGGTGGCCGAGCCGCGGCCGAGTTATCGGGACGAGGTCAACCTGGAAGAATGGGCGAAGATACTCGAGTCGCAGATGCGGGCGGCGGCGGCGGCGATGGATTTCGAGCAGGCGGCGCTGCTCCGGGACCAGCTGCTCGAAGTGCGGGCGCGCCTGGAGAGGGGCGGCGCCAGCTCGGTCCGTACCGGCTGAACGAAACCGCGCTGGCGGCGTGGGGGGAGCGGATCGGACGCGGCAGCCGGCGCCCGATCGTGCTGGCCCTGCATGGCGAGCTGGGGGCGGGCAAATCGGTGCTGGCCCGGGCCGTCGCGCGCGGCGCCGGGGTGATGGGGCACATGCCGTCGCCCACCTTCAACCTGGTCTTTCGCTACGAGACGGAGCAGGGCCCGGTGCTGCACCTGGACCTGTACCGGCTGACGAGCCCGACGGAGGTGTGGGAGCTGGGGTGGCGCGAGCTGGGCGAGGCGGATGACGTCGTCCTGATCGAGTGGCCGGAACGGGCCGAGGCGCTGCTGCCGGCCGACCGCTGGGACGTCCGGCTGGAAGCGATCCCAGGCGAAGCGCTGCTGCGGGAGGTACGCGCGAGCGCCGCGGGTGCGCCGCCCGCGCTGCCCGGTCCGGAGGGCGCATGAGCACGTGGCTGGGCATCGAGGCCGCCACTCCGACCGGCGGGGCGGCAGTGGCGCGCCACGGAGTGCTGCTGGCGGAGGTCACGCTGGGGCTCACCACCCGGCACTCCGAACTGCTGCTGCCGGGGATCGATTTCGTCCTGCACGCGGCCGGAGTCACAGCCGGCCAGCTGGACGGGATCGTGCTCGGCGCAGGCCCGGGCTCGTTCACCGGCGTGCGCATCGCGGCCGCGACCGCGCGGGGGCTGGCCGCGGCGCTGGGAATCCCACTGTTTGCGCACAGCGGCCTGGCTGCGGTGGCGGCTAGGGCACGCGCGGG
>VEPF01000137.1:0-329 GCA_012027055.1 Gemmatimonadota bacterium
GACCCGCTGGCCGCCGCCAAGACCTGGAACGCCGCCGTGACGCCCGGGCGCCGCCGGCGTGCCCGGCGGATGGACTTCGAGCGCATCTTCGGCGAGCAGACGTTCAACCGGGCCGAGATGCAGGCGCGGCTTCCGAAGCAGGTGTATCGGCAGTTGGTGCAGACCATCGAGGAAGGCACGCCACTCACGCCCGCGGTAGCCGAGGCGGTGGCCCTGGCCATGAAGGAGTGGGCGGTCGGGAAGGGAGCGACCCATTTCACGCACTGGATCCAGCCGCTCACGGGCGCCACCGCCGAGAAGCACGCCTCGTACATTACCCCGAACGTCGG
>VEPF01000137.1:400-5832 GCA_012027055.1 Gemmatimonadota bacterium
GCTTCGTCGTTCCCTTCGGGCGGCCTGCGCGCCACGTTCGAGGCACGCGGCTACACCGCCTGGGATGCCACCTCGCCGGCGTTCATCGTGGAGAACTCGGGCGGCTGCTACCTGGCCATCCCGACCGCGTTCGCGTCCTGGACGGGGGAAGCGCTCGACAAGAAGGTGCCGCTGCTGCGCTCCATCCAGGCGTTGGACCGGCAGGCCCGCCGGGCCCTGAAGCTGTTCGGCGCCGGGGCTGAGCGGGTGCATGCCACGCTCGGACCGGAGCAGGAGTACTTCCTGATCGACCAGGAGTTCTACTACCGCCGGCCCGACCTCATCGCGTGCGGGCGCACGCTGTTCGGAGCCCGGCCGCCCAAGGGACAGGAGCTCGAGGACCACTACTTCGGCGCCATCCCGGAGCGGGTCCTGGCCTACATGCTGGAGGTCGAACGCGAGCTGTACCGCCTGGGCGTGCCGGTGAAGACTCGGCACAACGAGGTCGCTCCCGGGCAGTTCGAGATGGCGCCCATCTACGAGACCGCGAACCTGGCGGCCGATCACCAGCAGTTGGTAATGATGGTGCTGCGCAAGGTGGCGCGTGAGTACGGGCTAGTCGCGCTGCTGCACGAGAAGCCGTTCGCGGGCGTGAACGGCAGCGGCAAGCACCTCAACTGGTCGTTCGGCACACACGGGCAGAACCTGCTCGAGCCCGGCGACAGCCCGCACGACAACATGCAGCTCCTGTCCTTCTGCACGGCGGCGCTGCGCGCCGTGGAGCGGCACCAGGACCTGATCCGCGCCTCGGTCGCGTTCGCCGGCAACGATCATCGGCTCGGTGCCAACGAGGCTCCGCCCGCGATCATCTCCGTGTTCCTGGGCGATCAGCTCACGGACATCTTCGAGCAGATCGAGAAGACCGGGCGCGCCCGGAGCAGCAAGGACGGCGGCCTGCTGGGGCTCGGCACCTCCAGCCTGCCCCAGCTCCCCAAGCACGCCGGCGACCGCAACCGTACGTCACCCTTTGCCTTCACCGGCAACAAGTTCGAGTTCCGGGCGCCCGGGGCCTCCCAGTCCATCTCCTGGCCGGCGACGGTGCTCAACACCATCGTCGCCGAGTCCATCGATGAGCTGTGCACCGAGCTCGAGGCCGAGCTCGCGAAGAAGAACGCGAAGTTCGACAATGCGCTGCACCGCGTCCTCGCCCGCGAAATCCGGACGGTGCGCCACATCATCTTCAACGGCGACGGCTACAGCCGGGAGTGGCACGAGGAAGCCGGCCGCCGCGGCCTGCTCAACCTTCCCGACACCCTCGAGGCCGCGCCATTCCTGGTGTCCGAGAAGAACCTCGCACTGCTCGAGAAATACGGGGTGCTGAGCAAGCGCGAAGCGGAAGCCCGCGAGGAGGTGGTGGTCGATCAGTACTTCAAGACCATCAACATCGAGGGTGAGACCACGGCCGAGATCGCGCGTACCATGATCCTCCCGGCCGCGCTTCGCTACCTCAACGAGCTGCTCGCTGCCGCCGAGAACCTCGACGAGCTCGAGCTGCCATCGGCCCCGGAGCGCACTTCCGGCGTCACCGCGCTGGTCACCCGCGTGAACGGACTGATCGACGAGCTGGTCGCGGCGCTCGACGTGCTGATCGCCCAGAACGAAGAGCTCGGCGGGGACACCGTCCACTCCACGGCCCGCCACATGCGCGCCAACATCATTCCGGCCATGAACGACGTGCGGACCGTCTGCGACCGCCTCGAGAAGATTCTGCCGGACGACCTCTGGCCGCTGCCGCGCTACCGTGAAATGCTGTTCATCAAGTGATGCTTGCAGGCCGCCGGCCGGCGCCTACGGGCGCCGGCCGGCGGCCTGCGCGTTCCCGCCTTCAACGGCAGGTCGCGCAGCGCCCCACCAGCTCCAGGCGGTATCCCTCCACCGAGAAATCCGCCGCGGTCCCGCCAAGTAGCGGTAGACTGCCGACCGCTGCCGGGTGTAGCGCTGCCCGTGTGATTCCAGTGCCTGCCGCAGCAGCCGGGCCCGGCTCCCGCCTCGCACGCTCACCATTGCAGGCAACTCCTTCACGGATGGAGGATTTAGCTGTATGCTTACCCCGGCACGGGGCGCACTGTCAACCGCGATCACGACCTGAACGCACCGGAGATAACCCTGTCCCACAACGACTTGACTGCGGTGGCCGCGGCCGCGGACCTGCTCTTCGCCGCGCGCATCAGGGCGGCCGGCGAGGCGGCCGGTCGCCGGGTGGTGCTGCTGACGTCCCGCGTCGATGCACGGGCGCGCATCGGCGCGGAACGGCCAGGGCTGCTGATTCTGGACCTGGAGGCGCGCTGGCTGGATGCGCTCACGCTGATTCGGGCGCTGAAAACAGATCCGGAATCCGCGGGGATGACCGTGGTGGCTTTCGCGTCCCATGTGAATGCCGATGCCCTCGCGGCCGCACGCGCTGCGGGCGCGGACCGGGTGCTGGCCCGCTCGGCGTTGCCGCGCCTGCTGCCGGAGCTGATGGGCGCGGCCCGGGGTTGAGCGCGGCCGGACTGGCCCTGCAAAACGAAGGGCGACCCCGAAGAGTCGCCCGGTGATGAACTGTGTGCTGCGCCGCGTCGGCTCACGCGGCGTCGGCCTCTTCCTTCAGTTTGCAGTTCATGCAGTAGCGCGCGTGGGGCAGCGTGTCCAGGCGGTCGAAGTCGATCAGGTCGCCGCAGCCGTAGCAGATGCCGAACTTCTCGGGCTCCTTGTACAGGCGCCGCAGGGCATCTTCGATGCGGTACAGGTAACGGCCTTCCTTGCTGGCGAACAGCATCATCTTCTCGCGTTCCATGGCGTCGGTGCCCAGGTCCGCCATGTGATCGGAGTAGGAGTAGGAATCGGAATCGTTCTGCTCGGCCGATTCCTTGGCCATTTCGTCGTACTGCCCGAGCGAGCGGCGGGCGCGATCGCGCTCGCGAAGCAGCCGCTGCTGCAGGTGCTCGATCTGCTTCTTCGTGAGCTTCTTCGCCATCCGAACAGCCTCCGTGAGCCCTCGCGGTCCAGTGCACGGCGTACTGTCGCCGCAACATTGCTGTGAAGCTGCCAGTTGCTGCGGTTCCCCGGGAACCCGGGAGCCATAAAAAATAACGATTTTCCGCATTTGCGACAACCCGCGACGGTCCGCCAGCGATTCCCCGCCCGCGTCGTTCCGGCCCCGCGCAGCCATCCGCACGGGGCTGGACCGCGCCGGCGCCCGCTGGTACTATGCGCGGCCCGGTGCGGGTGATGCCCTGCCTCGTCCCGGTCTTCCCGCCGGCCCGCTCGGCCGGCTCTCTCTGGCACCAGCCGGCTGACAGGAGGATGAGATGTCGGTACGTGAGCAGGCCCTGGAGGCGTTGCTGAGCGAACACCGGCGGTTTCCGCCAGCCGCGGAGTTCCGGGCGCAGGCAAACGCCGGTGACCCCGGGATCTATGCGCGGGCCGCTGCCGATCCCGAGGCCTTCTGGGCGGAATGTGCGCGGCAATTGCACTGGTTCCGCACCTGGGACCGGGTCCTGGACTGGGATCCGCCGCATGCGCGGTGGTTCGCAGGCGGGCAGCTGAATGCGGCGTACAACTGCCTGGACCGGCACCTGAGCGGCCCGCGCCGCAACAAGGCGGCGCTGATCTGGGAGGGGGAGCCGGGGGACACGCGGGTCTACACCTACTGGGACCTGCACCGCGAGGTGTCGCGCTTCGCGAACGTCCTGAAGCACCTGGGCGTCCGCAAGGGTGACCGGGTGGCGATCTACCTGCCCATGATCCCGGAGGCCGTCATCGCCATGCTGGCGTGCGCCCGCATCGGTGCTCCGCATTCGGTGGTGTTCGGCGGGTTCTCGGCGGACAGCCTGCGCGACCGCATCAACGACGCGGGCGCGAAGGTGCTGGTCACCGCGGATGGCGGCTACCGTCGCGGCCGGGTGATCACGCTGAAGGAAACGGCGGATCACGCGCTGCGCGAAACCCCGAGCATCGAGCACGTGGTGGTAGTCCGGCGGGGTGGAGGACTGCACGTGCCGACCCACCTGCACCCCGGTCGTGATCACTGGTACGAAGACCTGATGGACGAAGTCTCCGCGCGGGGTGCTGCCGAGCCATTGGCTGCCGAGGACCTGCTCTTCATCCTGTACACTTCGGGCACCACGGGGAAACCGAAGGGCGTGGTTCACACCACGGGCGGGTACCTGACGCACGTCGATGCCACCGCCCGCCTGGTGTTCGACCTCAAGGAAGACGATGTCTACTGGTGCACCGCGGACGTGGGCTGGGTGACCGGGCACAGCTACATCGTGTACGGCCCGCTCGCGAACGGCGCGACCGCGGTGGTCTACGAAGGCGCGCCCGACTGGCCCGACCGGGGTCGTTTCTGGCAGCTCATCGAGAAGTACGGGGTTACCATCCTGTACACGGCGCCGACCGCCATCCGCGCGTTCATGCGCTGGGGCGAGCAATGGCCACGGGCCGCGGACCTGAGCACGCTGCGCCTGCTGGGCACGGTGGGCGAGCCGATCAATCCAGAGGCCTGGATCTGGTACCGCGAGCACGTCGGCGGCGGTCGTTGTCCGGTCGTCGATACCTGGTGGCAGACGGAAACCGGCGGGATCATGATCACCCCGCTTCCCGGCCTCACCGAAACCACGCCCGGTTCCGCGACCGTGGAATTCCCGGGCATCAGCGCGGCCGTGCTCACGGCCGATGGTGACCCGGCGCCCGCCGGTTACCTGGCCATCCAGCGGCCGTGGCCGGGCATGCTGCGTACCATCTACGGCGATGACGAGCGCTATCGCGGCACCTACTGGTCCCGCTGGCAGCAGGCGCTCTACTTCCCCGGTGACGGGGCGAAGCGGGACGAGGACGGCTACTACTGGATTCTTGGCCGCGTGGATGACGTGCTGAACGTGGCCGGGCACCGCATCGGCACGATGGAAGTGGAAAGCGCGCTGGTGGCGCATCCGGCGGTGGCCGAGGCGGCCGTGGTCGGCCGGGCCCACGAGCTGAAGGGCCAGGCGATCGCGGCCTTCGTGACGCTCCGGGAAGGGAGCCGTCCCACCGAGGACCTGAAGGAAGAGCTGCGCGAGCACGTGGCCGAGAAGATCGGCGCGATCGCCCGGCCGGAAGACATCCTGTTCGCGGCAGACCTGCCCAAGACGCGGTCGGGCAAGATCATGCGGCGCCTGCTGCGGGATATCGCGGAGGGGCGGGCCCTGGGTGACATCACCACGCTCGCGGATCCCGCGGTGGTCGCCCGACTGAAGTCGGAGTACGAAGAAAAGGGCGTCTGATCCCCCCGGCCGCGGGTCCGCCGGCGCGGCGCACGCCGGCCGTCGGTCGCCGCGACGCCTGCAACCGTGCCGGCGGGGTTGCCGTAGAGAAGCCGGGCGGCTGGCGACCGCCTTGTCAGGCGGGGGCAGGGGGCGTCTATCTTGGGG
>VEPF01000433.1:0-2630 GCA_012027055.1 Gemmatimonadota bacterium
GGCGAGCCGCGCAACCTCATGCAGCTCGACGTGGGCGTGGCCGCACTCGATGCGGACAGCTGCCTGGTGGAAGTCAGCATCGACCTGAGCGGCGAGCGCGCCGGCTTCTTCACCGGCGCGGTGGCGTGCGGCGGCGGCGGTGCGGCCGGCCTGGCCGTGACCGTCTGGGCTACACCCGTCGCGGATCCCTTCATGCTGCTCGGCATCCCGGTGCTGGCAGGCATCTGGTACGGGATGCGCGCGATCTACCGCAACGTGCAGCGCACGACGCAGGACAAGCTGGAATCCTTCCTGGACCGCCTCGAGCACAACGACCTGCGGGACGCCTGACCGTTGCTGCCAGGCACGTCGTTCACCAGCTGAGATAGCCGGAACCGTGGGCCCGACCCGGCCGGGCCAGCCGGCTGGGCGGCGTTAATTCGGACATTTGTATCCGTTTTCCCTACAGGAAAATCCGCCGCTCCCCTACACCCGACCCATTGCGGGGTATTTAGGATACGTATATCCGGAATTGGCCGGACACGGCCAGGCTGCGACGAACGGACGAGGAACGGACCGGATGCTGACCAGGACTGCCGAACATGCGCTGCGGGCGTTGCTGTTCCTGGCGCAGCAGCCGGAGGGGGTGCTGGTGCCGGCCAACCGGATCGCGCAGGCGACGGGGGCGCCGGCGAACTACCTGGCCAAGACGCTCCAGGGGCTGGCAGCGGCGGGCTTGGTGCGGGGCACGCGCGGCCGGGAAGGCGGCTACGGCCTGGTGGTGCCGGCGAGCGCGATCACGGTGGGCCAGGTGATCGCGGCATTCGACGTACCGTCGTCGGCCGATCGCTGCCTGCTGGGGGACCGGCCGTGCTCGTCGGCGAAGCCGTGTGCCGCGCACGTGCAGTGGCAGAACGCGCGGGGGGCCGCGCTGCGGGCCATGCGGACGGTGCGTCTGCAGGACCTGCTGGCGGGCGTGACGCGGCAGCTGGCGGTGCGTTCCTGAGGGGGATCGGTGACGGCGACACCATCGGTGCGGAGGACCGGAACATGGGAGACAACGTGAGGCGAATGCTGGCGATCGGGGCAGTGGTGGTGGCCGCCCTGGTGGTGGTGCTGGTGACCGGTCTCGGGAAGCGTTCCGCGGCCACGCGTGGTGCTGCGATCCCCGAGGCGCAGCTGCCGGCGCTGAAGGGCAGCGAGGTGGCGGTGCTGGCGGCGCCGCCGCACGTCCCGCCGCCGATCGCGCGGAATTACGCGACGAAGGTGCGCGTGAACCTGGACGTGATCGAGAAGCGGATGCGCCTGGCGGACGGCGTGGAGTACGAGTTCTGGACGTTCGGCGGGACGGTGCCGGGGAGCTTCATCCGCATCCGCGAAGGCGACGAGGTGGAGTTCAAGCTGAACAACCATCACGACTCGAAGATGGCGCACAACATCGACCTGCACGCGGTCACGGGGCAGGGCGGCGGTGCCGAAGCGACGATGGTGGCGCCGGGCCAGGATGCCACGTTCACGTTCCGCGCGCTGCTGCCGGGTCTCTACGTCTACCACTGCGCGATGGCGCCGGTGCCGATGCACATCGCGAACGGCATGTACGGCCTGATCCTGGTGGAGCCGAAGGAAGGGCTGCCCAGGGTGGACCACGAGTTCTACGTGATGCAGGGCGACTTCTACACGAAGGGCCACCACGGCGAGCCGGGGCTGCAGCCGTTCGATTTCCAGAAACTGTACGACGAGAAGCCGGAGTACGTGCTCTTCAACGGCGCGGTGGGCGCGCTGACGGGCGACAACGCGCCGGAGATCAAGGCGGGCGAGACCGTGCGCCTGTTCGTGGGCAACGGCGGGCCGAACCTGATCAGCTCGTTCCACGCGATCGGCGAGATCTTCGACAACGTCCGGGTCGAGGGCGGCTCGCTGGTGAACCACGACGTGCAGACCACGCTGATCCCGGCGGGGGGCGCCGCGATCGTGGAGTTCCGGGCGGACGTGCCGGAGACCGTGCTGCTGGTGGACCACGCCATCAGCCGGGTGTTCAACAAGGGCGCGCTGGCCGCGATCCGGGTGACCGGCGAGCCGCGACCGGAGGTGTACGACAACCACAAGGGCCACGCGGGCGCCGCGGGCCACTGACCGGAACCACCGCGATGCCGGCGCACCTCGCCCTGCTGCTGCCCGCACTGCTCGCGGCGCCGCCCGCGCCAGCGGGCGGACCGGGGCGGCCGGCCGCGGCCATGGTGCGGATCGAGGCCGGCAGCTTCCGGCCGCTCTACGCGCAACCCGGCGAGACCACGGTGCGGGTCGGCTCGTTCCTGCTGGACGCCTTGCCGGTGACGCGCGCCGAGTTCGAGCGGTTCGTGCAGGCGCAAGCGCAGTGGCAGCGCGGGCGCGCGCCGCGGCTGTTCGTCGCCGAGGGCTACCTGCGAGACTGGCCGGGCGCCACGGATGCCGGCCGCGCGCGGCCGCGCACGCTGCCGGTGACCGACGTCTCCTGGTTCGCCGCGAAGGCGTACTGCGAGGCGCGCGGGGCGAGGCTGCCCACGATGGCGGAGTGGGAGTACGCGGCGCGCGCCGACGAACGCGACCGGAACGCGGCGGCGCGCGCGGCGTTCCGGCAGCGCGCGCTGGAGCTGGCCCTGGGACGTAGCCTG
>VEPF01000433.1:2640-5763 GCA_012027055.1 Gemmatimonadota bacterium
GGGTGTCCGGCTTCGCGAGCAGCTTCGCCGGCGCCGACTCGCGCGCCGCCAGCCGGCTCGACCGCACCCTCACCTGCGCCGCGGGCGCGACCAGCACGGGCGATCCGGGCGACTACGCGGCCTACCTGCGCTACGCGCTGCGCGGCACGCTGGAGGCGCGCAGCACCACCGGCACCCTGGGTTTCCGCTGCGCCAGGAGCATCCCGTGAACGAGCGCCCTTGCCACGCCGCCCCGCCGCGCGCGGGGCGCATCATCCTCGCGGCCGGCGTGCTGGCCGCTGCCTGCCTGGGCACCGCTTGCGGCCAGGAACGCGCGCCGTCCGCAGGCGACGTCTCCGCCGCCGCTCCCGCCGCACCGAACGAACCCGCCGCCCACGCGCAGCACGCGCTGGCGCAGGGGAGCGAGCACCAGCACGGGCACGACGCCGGCGAGGAAGTCGCGGAGCCGGCGTCGGACCTGTCGGTATACCAGCTGACGTCAGCGTGGACCGACCAGCAGGGGCGCGCGCGGCAGCTGCGCGAGCTGGCCGGCCGGCCGCAGGCGGTGGCGCTGATCTACACGTATTGCGGCGCGGTGTGTCCGAGAGTGGTGGGCGACCTGAAGCGGCTCGAGGCGGAGTTCCCGCACCTGGGGCTGGTGCTGGTGTCAATCGATCCGGAGCGGGACACGCCCGGCCGGCTGGCCGAGTTCGCGCGCGACTCCCGGCTGGGCGAACACTGGACGCTGCTGACCGGTTCCGATGACGCGCTCATGGAGCTGGCCGCGGTGCTCGGCGTCCGCTACCGCCGCGTCTCGGCGACGGAGTTCGTGCACTCCGTGCTGATCACCATCCTGGACGCGGACGGCAACATCGCATACCGGCAGGAGGGCCTCGACGAGAGCGCCGCCACGGTGGCGGCGCTGCGCCGGCTGCCCGGCATGGTCGCCGGGCGCTGACCCGCCGCAGGTTGCCGCGCGGCGCCCGTGCTGCCAGCCGGATCCGGTCGGGCGCGCCCTAGCCGGCCGGCGGGAACTCCGTGATGCGGATATTGGTGCAGCCGTACGGGATCAGCTGCACTTCCTCGAGCGGCTCGGCCGGCGCCGGCGGCCGGTTGGTCCAGGCCAGGTCGGCGGGCGAGATCTCGGCCGCCCAGCCATTGCGCAAGCGCCAGCCGGGAAGCTTCCGGGCGCTGGCCACTGCCACCATCCCCGCGCCGTCCGGCGAAAAGGGCCGTTCCCCCACCGGCCGCTCCTCGAAGCGCACGCTCGCGGCCGGGTCCTGCGGGTCGATCACCAGGCCGTAGTTCCAGGCGGTGGTGGGCGTGACCTCGTAGTCGGCGTGGGGCGGCTCGCGGTGCGGCTTGTCCGCGTTCACGCGCGTCCACTGCTCGCCGATCCTGAGCGCGTAGACCAGCGGTCCGCGCGCGACCGCGACCGACTCGTTGTAGCCGCGCAGCACCACCGGCCGCATCGGGAAGCGCAGGTCGAGGGTGGTGGCGCGGTCCCAGGTGCGCTCGATGCGGTGGAGTGTGCCCGCCGGCAACGGCGTCTCCGCGCCGCCCGCGATCCGCACTGTGGCGCCATCCGTCCACGCGGGGACGCGCAGCAGCAGCGGGAACTTCGCGGCCGCGCGTGGCTGCACCGTGATGCGCACGGTCTCGCGGAACGGGTAGTCGGTCTCGACCGCTACGGTGACCGGGGTGTCGCCGGAGTGGAACTCCGCGCGGCAGGGCGCGTAGGCCGTGGCGGCCAGCCCCTGGTCCGGGGTCTTCAGCCAGAGGTGTGCCGCGAACTTGGGCCAGCCCTGGTGCAGGTTGGAGGTGCAGCAGCCGTAGTTCGGCTCCAGGCCGAAGAGGTTGGACTCCGCGCCGTTGGTAGTGAACTGGTGGTCGGGGTTGCTGCCGCACTGCGCCTGGTTCACCTGCTGGTCGTACTGGTGGGCCCACATGTCGGGGCTGAAGGTCGCGGGCAGCGCGTTGTAGGCGATGCGCTCGAGGCGGTCCGCGAACCACGGGTCGCCGAACGTCGCATACAGGTGCTCGAGCGAGTACATGAACTCGACCACCGCGCACAGCTCCGTGCCCTGGAGCGGGTTCTTGCCGGCCAGGCATTCATCGCCGGTGAACATGCCGGTGACCTGGCCGTGGTACCGGTCGAGCAGCTCGATCATGCCGCGCCCGAAGGCGCGATCGCCGGGGCGACCGCCCAGCCGCCACGAGAGCGCAGCCGCCTTGGTGGCCATGCCGGTGTTGACGACGTGCTTGGTCCACTTCCAGAGCCCGCGGCGCGGCGTGGGCAGCGTGATGTCATGAGTCTGGTAGAGCGCCTCGTAGTCGACGCCCTGCGCGCGCAGCTTCCCGGCGAGCTCGAGCAGCCACGGCTCGCCGGTGCGCTCGTAGACGTAGAACGCGGGCACCAGCCCCTCGAACCAGCGGAAGCGGCCCCAGTCGTAGAGCGGAGTGCGGTCGAGGCCGGCGAGCAGCGCGCGCAGGCTCTTCGTGACCGCGTCGAGCACGCGCGCATCGCCGGTGACCTCGTGGTACTGCACGAGCGCCTTGTTGGCGAGCAGGATGGCCCACATGTCGTAGCGCTTCGCGACCGCGTCCTCAGGGTAGGGCGCATACCAGCCGTCGGGCCGCTGGTGGGCGACGATGTGCTCGACGTACTTCGTGATGCGCTCCTTCATGGGCGCATCGTCCAGGATCCAGGCCAGCGGGATGGCGCCGTCCAGCCAGTAGGGCGCGCGCTCCCAGCCCTCGGCGCTGCCGCCGAACCACTGGCTCTGGGCCACGTCCGGCCAGAATTCGTCGAGGTGTCCGGAGAGCCCGTCCGCCTGGATGCGCAGCTGCCGCAGCAGCCAGCCGGC
Source organism: Gemmatimonadota bacterium (assembly GCA_012027055.1). Classification (GTDB taxonomy): domain Bacteria; phylum Gemmatimonadota; class Gemmatimonadetes; order Longimicrobiales; family RSA9; genus VEPF01. The sequence continues at coordinate 5,487 of VEPF01000433.1, forward strand.
AGGCCGGATCGCGCCCAGCGGCAGCGGCCGGAAGGCCGGATCGGCCAGGGGCGCGGCGCGCGCGGGCGCTTCTGCTGACGGGTGCGGGGCGAGAGCTTCGGTCGGCAGGCTGGCGCCGGGGGCGACGGCGAACGCCATGCCGCCGGCCACGGTCCCGATGAACTCACGACGATTCAGTTCCGGCATCGTGTCCTGCACGGGTGATCAGGGTTTGGGCAGTGCCGCCGGTGCGTCCGCCGGCGATGCTCCGCTCAACGGGCGCTGCGCCGCCGAGCGC
>VEPF01000144.1 GCA_012027055.1 Gemmatimonadota bacterium
CCGCGTCATCCCCGGCGACGCCGACCGCCTGCGCGACCAGGTGTTCGGCAACCTGCTCGGCAACGCCTTCAAGTTCACCCCGGCGGGCGGGCGCATCACGGTGCGTGGGCTGGCGGACGGCGACTGGGCCGTGATCGAGGTGGAGGATACCGGGGCGGGCATCCCGGCGGCACAGCTGCCGCACATCTTCGACAAGTTCTTCCAGGTCGGCGAACAGGCCCGCAGCCAGGGCACCGGCCTGGGCCTCACCATAGCCCACGAGGTGGTCGGCGGTCATGCCTGCTTCCGGATTCGCCTTCCTGCCATGCGCGCCCTGGCCGAGCGCGCGTTGCGGGCGCACCAGCCCCGCCGCGACAGCGGCCCGGTCACGGGACGAGCCTGACGCCGGCCCGGGCGGCCGCCGGGCGCCGGAGTCGGCGCGCGCCACGCGGAGCCGGCCCCGGGCATGGCCAATGGCGACCAGCTACCGGGGCTATCGCTCCCAGTCCACCCAGCGGACCAGTTCGCGGAGCGGCCCCCGCCCGTCGTGGTGCCAGGACGGGGGCGGGAAGGGCATGGCGGCGAGGCTGGTGATGCGCGTGCAGCCCGCGCCGGCGAACGCTTCCGCCAGGCCGGCCGCGCGGGCCGGCGGGGCGGAGACGGCCACGGTCTGGAGCGCGGCCCGGTAGCTCCCGAGCTCTCCGAGCACATCCTCGAGCCGGGCGATGGGCTTGATCCGGAGGAAGCGGCCCAGGCACGAGGCGGCGAAGGCCGGATCGGGGTCGAAGGCCACGGTCCATGCCAGGTTCCCGCCCGTCCACAGCCCGGTCTGCTGGCCCGCGATGGCGCGGAACTCGACAGCGGCGCGCAACTGCTGCACGGCGGCGGCTTCTGCGATGGAGAGCTGCCCGCGCGGCAGCTCGGTGCCGATGGCCTCCAGCTGTGCCGCCACCCGGGCGGCGAAGGTGCGGGGCTCCACCCGGCCGCCTTCCTCGACGTAGAACAGGTGCGGCGAGACACAGCCCTGCTGGTCGAAGAGCGCCGTCGCGCGCGCGGCGGCCGCCGCCACGGCCCGCCGGTGCGCGTGCTCGCGGGCGATGACCCCGAACGAGATCCGCGGGCCGTGCTCGACGACCCTGACGGTGGCGGGCGCGCGGCCCCGCAGGTCCGCGATGGCCGGGGCATCGCCGTAGTGGATGACCAGGTCGGCGGCGGCGAGCGCGGGCGCTTCCAGGCCATGGTCGCCGCCGGGCCACCAGGCCACCTGGAGCGCTTCCGCCAGGGCCGGCCGGCAGTCGGCGAAGGCGCGTGCGAACAGCACCGGCAGGACCGGCTCCCCGCGCGCCGTCTTGCAAAGCGCGGGTGCGCGCACCAGCAGGCCACGCACCAGCGAGGTGACCCCGACGCCCGGGACATTGCCGGCCAGGACGTGGAAGACCAGCCGGGGCGGGATGGCGCGGGCGCGCTGCCCGGGCGCGTGGGCCACGAACCGTTCCAGCGCCCGCGGGTCGCGGAACTCCGCCCGCAGCAGCCGGCGCAGCGCCGGCTCGGTCCAGTCGGCAGCCATCCGGTCCAGCACCAGTGCGGCCATCGCCGGGTCATAGCCGGTGACGGCGGGAAGCCACTGCAGGGCCTCGCGCCGGAGTGGATCGGCGGGGTCCAGGAACCGGCGGGCGACGTGGTCGATGGCCGCGCTGACGTCGTCCAGCGGCGTGGCCCGCAGGCGCGCACCGGCGGCCCGGGCCAACTCGGCCGCGCGGGCGACGTCCTCGGGCGAGAGCGCCGGCGCCACCACGGTGCCGTCCCCGGCTCCGGCCACCGGCGCCCCTGCCCGGACCGGGACGCCGGGCAGGTGCCAAGCCAGCCAGCGGCTCATGCGTGACCTCCAGGGGTGCGGCCGGCCGCGCGCAGCAGGTCGTCCACGGCAATGGAGCAGCCGCGCGGGGCCGCGCCCAGGACCCGGCCCAGCAGGCGGAACCCGCCCCCGATCTGCACGCCCACGTCCTCGGTCTGCACCGCGACCACCGAGCCCAGGTTAGCCAGGTCGAAGTGCTGGAGCAGGCCTTCCCGGCCCGGGGGCAGGGGCGCCAGCGTCTCCGGGTCTACGACGCGGGTCCGGAGCCACGGCGCGGGCAACTTCCGGCGGCCTGCGGACGCGCGCCCGAGCACGGTGTCCCTGAGCTGGGCGTCGTAGAGCTGCGAGCAGAGCTCGGTCATACCGTACTCGTTCACGCACCACTCCGGCCCGATGCCCAGCAACGCGCGGTAGCGGGCCAGCATCTCCGTGCTCTCAATGGTGCGGTTCCGTCCCTTGTAGCCGCCGGTGTCCATGAGCCGGGAGCCGGACGGCAGGGCGAACTTCTCGCCGCGCGCTTCCAGCCCGTCCAGCCAGTGCACGAACGCCAGCGAAGTGCCGAGCAGGCAGACCGGCTGGCCGCGTTCCGTGGCCGCCCGCAGCGCCGCGGCCAGGGAGTGATGATCGATCCCGCCGGCCACGGTGGCATGCCAGCCGCTCCCGGGCGCGCCCAGCCGGTCGATCACGGTGCTGATCATGTGGGCGAGCGAGGAGTCCGGCAGCTCGGCCGGGCGGGGCATCAGCGAGAGCAGCAGCGGCCTCGCTCCGTCCGGCAGCACGTAGCCCGCAAACACCGGCAGCAATGCGCCCTCGTAGAGCGACAGGTCGAGCACGTAGTGGGTGCCCCGCCGCTCGCCGCCCAGGGTGGTGCCGCTGGTGCGGAACACCGCGGCCGCGTCCGCCGGCCGGCCCACAACCAGGTCCACGTGCTTGAACGCCTCGGTGGGGACGGCCGGGATGTCCGTCCAGTGCGCGACTGTCGCCGGGGTTCGGCCCCGGTTGCGGCAGAACGCGGCGAACGGCTCGTTGTACCGACACTGCCACGCGAAGACCGCGCGGGCCAGCTCGTCGAAGACCGGATCGGGCAGCGGCGTATCGAGCGGCTGCCGGAATACGGCGAGCACGCGGTCCCGCAGCGCGGCCCAGGCCTGGTCCCTCATCAGGCGGCCGGCTCGGGGCCGATCCGGAAGCGGTTGCTGCGCGCCTCGTATTGCCGATTGGGCACTCCGAGCACCCGGATCAGCAGACGCCTGGCACCCTCGCCCACCGCCCCGGGCAGGGATTGCCCCCCGCTCACGGCCGGCTGCAGATCTCCCTGCAGCCAGCGTTCCAGCTCCTGGAGATCCGACACGGAGAGCGTCTCGATGTCGAGCGCGGCCGTGAAATAGTAGTTGCCGGCGCGGCGCGTGAGGGCGTGCAGCGGATAGTCCCGCTCCACTGCCGCGCGCGCAGCCTCGTAGCTCGGGAACACGCGCGAGCGCAGATCGCCGCTGGTGCTGCGCACGAAATAGCGGCGCGTGAGCGGCTCGTAGACCACCACCGTGGTCAGCGTGGTGGACTCGACCAGCTCGTCGAAGAAGGCATCGCGCCACAGCTCGGCGCGCAGGCGCAGCCGGATGGGCACGCCCGAGAGCACGGCGTCCGCCAGCTCGTGATCGCCCAGCACCGGCCCGATGGTGAGCGTGGCACCCATGGACTCGGCATCGGCCCGCAGCGCGAGCGGCCGCGGCTCCTGGGCCGCGGCGGCGGTGGCGAACGCCAGCAGGGGAGCCAGCAGCAGGGCTCTCACAGGCGGGGACCCAGACGCACGAAGAAGTTCACCGGCCGCTCTCCGCCCGAGAGCGGCACGGCCCAGTACGCGCCGATCCCGGCGATGCGGATGCCGATGCCGGCATCGGCACTGAAGTCGGCCGCGCCGCTGCCCCGCCCGAAGCGCGCCGCCGGCTCGTTCCAGGCGCGGCCGGCGTCGAAGAAGGCCACCCAACGGACCGAGTTGGTGAAGATGCGGGCGAGCCCGAGCCGGTCACCGACGCGCCGGGCGAGCGGGAAGGAGGCCTGGTACTCCAGCTGCACCAGCGCGATCCGGTCGCAGCCGTAATACGGGAACGCCGGGTGGTCTTCCGCGAACGTCCGATTGCGCGCGCCGCAATCGAAGCGCATCAGGCCGAACGCCGGCAGCGAGCCTGCTCCGCCCAGCGTGTGCTGCCGCTGGGGTGGCAGTGCCTTGCCGTCGATGGAGCCGGCCACCAGCACCCGGAACCCGAACAGCGCGTACGGGCTGAACCGGGCATAGCGCCGGAGATCGAAGCGGGCGGCGCTGAAGCCGGTGCGCGCGGTTTCCGCGCCGAGCGCCGCCCCGCCGGGGATCGCGAGATCGCCGGCCAGCCCCTGCTCGACGCCGGCCTGCGCGTACCAGCCGTAGGCCGGGTCCTGGGGATCGTTGCGCGTGTCGTAGGCGAGGTCCAGGCCGAGCGAGTGCAGCCGTCCTGCCGCCACCAGCGGCTCGGCCCGCCAGGCGTCGCTCTCGTCGAACAGCGTGAACGGCTCGCGGGGCCGGACCGAGGCGTGGTCTTCCCGCCGGTACCAGAGCTGTCCCCCGATGGGCAGCTCCGGCTCGTTCAGCCGGAGCACCACCATGCCGCCGGTCCGCCGGTACTGGTCGCGCTGATCGTTGTGCAGCACGAACGTGGCGAGCGAGCTCTCGCGATCCGTGACCGGCCAGGTCTCGATCGCGGCGACCTCCGAGTAGAGGCGGGCGCCCAGGACCAGGCCGGAGACGCCGAGCCGCTGTTCGGCCCCGACGTCGTAGCCCATCCGGTCCGTGTCGAACCCGAAACCCGCCGCCGTGCGGATCACCCCCAGCGCGTGCAGGCTGGTGGGCTGGCGGCCACCCACGCGCAGCCGCGGCCCGATGGCCACGGGCAGGCCCTCCACCCGGTTGTACGCTCCCTGCGTGCCGATGAAGATGTCCGCCCGCCCGAATGCCAGGTCGCGACCGGCCGCGAGGCCGCGCTCCAGGTGCGGCGGCACGTACGCCAGGCGGTCATCAACGTACCGGTAGCGCAGTGGCTCCCGGTAGGCGCTCACGGTGCCGCCCACGCGGGCGCCCGGCTCGACCACCGCCTCGCCGCCGATCACGGTGACGCTGCCGCTCACTTCCGCGCCCGGAGCGAGCGCGGCATCGCCGGTGATGACGACGACGTCCCCGGCCACGGTACCGGCGACCCGCAGCGGCCCGTTCAGGACGGCCACCGCGCCTTCGACCCGGGTGCCCGCCGGGATCTCCGACGAGCCCTGCAGGCGGATGGTGCCGGCGCGGTTGTAGGTGGCGAGCGCGCGCTCCGCCACGCTGTCCGGGAGCGGTCCGAATGCCAGCGGCTGCTGGGCGGCGGCGCCGCGCCCCTCCGCGCTCACCGCGAGCGCGAGGGCGGCCGCGCAGAGGTATCTCATCGGTCGATCCCCAGTCGCCGCATGCGGCGATACAGGTTGGGGCGGTCCGTCTGCAGGCGGCGGGCGGCCTCCGCGATACTGCCGCCGGTCGCGGCCAGCGAGTCCTGGATCAGGCGGCGCTCGTATTCATCGAGGTGGACCGCGAGCGAGAGCTCCGCGTCCAGCGCCGGGGCCGCGCCCTCCGCCGCGAGCATCAGCGACAGCTCGCGTGCGCCCACGCGTTGCCCCGCGTACAGGATGGCCAGCCGCTCGCAGACGTTGGCCAGCTCGCGCACGTTGCCGGGCCAGCGATACTGCTGCATGCGCGCGATCCCGTCCGGCGCCAGCGTCACCATGCGCCCGTGCCGCAGCCGGAACCGCTCCTGGAAATGCGCGGCCAGCTCGGGCACGTCCTCGAGCCGGTCGCGGAGCGGCGGCAGGAGCAGGCGCAGCACGTCGAGGCGGTAATAGAGGTCGTCGCGGAATCGGCCGGCG
>VEPF01000131.1:0-5443 GCA_012027055.1 Gemmatimonadota bacterium
TGGTGGCGCTCGCGGCCACGAAGTTGCCGGCCGTGCCGTTGCCCACCGTGATGTCACCCACCGCGAACCCGGTCACCGCCTCGCTGAACGTGGCCGTCATGGGAATCGGCGAGGTCTTCGTGGGCGAGGTGGCGGTGGAGCCGAGCGTGACCGTGGGCGCGACCGTGTCCTCGGGTTCAGACGGTGAGGAATCGCCGCCGCAGGAAAACAGTATCGCGGCCACGAGAAGGATCGAAGCCAACACGGCGAGCGTGCGTGCCGGGCGCTGCATCGCGGCACCTCCAGGCTGCATGGGCGGGCGGCACCATGCGCAGGATCGCCGGCACGATCGTGGTCCCGCCGTCGCCGGTGAAGCGCGAGGCTGGATGCTGACCGGGAGGGCGGCCGGACGCAGCCACCGCCACTCTCGGTAATCTGAGGCGGCGCCTCCCGCCGGCGAAAGCCCCGCGCCGCGAAGGCCACCGGCGGTTGGTTGGATTTCGACGCTCAGCGAGGGCAACCTCGGCGGGTCGTGCGAAAGCCGGAGGTTGGGAGGTTGTCAGGCCGGCCAGGGCCGCGCCTAGCCGCTGCTCCGGCGATCCGGCCGTGATCGGATGAGCGCGCCCAAAGGCATCACCCCGCGGGCGCGAGCAACTCGCGGATCAGCGCGAGCATGGTCTTGGGGGTGGCGGTGTACTTGACCATGTAGCGGACGGCGCCCAGCTCCGTCGCCTCGCGCACCTCGTCCGGGTTCTCCGAGTTGCTGAAGACCACCACCTTCACCTGCGGGTGCTGGTGCTTCACGTCGTAGGCGCGCAGGAAGCCCAGTCCATCCAGCTTCGGCATGCGCAGGTCGAGCAGGACCAGGTCGGGCGGGTCCTGCCGCGCCTTCTCCAGCGCGGCCTCTCCGTCTCCGGCGCAGTCGACCTGGTAGCCCTCCCGGAGGAGCAGCGTGTGGTAGATCTTCCAGACCGCGGGGTTGTCTTCCACCAGCAGCACTTTGGGCATGGTCACGCTCTCGGCAGGCTGACGCGGAAAGTGCTCCCCTGGCCTACGGCCGAGGTCAGGGTGATCGCACCCCCGTGCAGCTTCACGATTTCGTTGGCAAGGTACAGCCCGAGGCCGGTGCCCGCGATGTCCCGCGCGCGGGCGTCCTCCACCCGCGAGAACTTGCGGAACAGCTTGTCGCGGTCCTCGGCCGCGATGCCGATGCCGGTGTCCTGCACGATCAGCTCGACATCGTCGGTGCGGGCCTCCAGCCGCACCACGATGCGCCCGCCCCCGGGAGTGTACTTGCTGGCGTTACTGAGCAGGTTGTCCAGCACCATCTTGAGCTTCTGCGCGTCCGCCACCAGGCGGACCGGTGCCTCCAGAGCGCTGACCTCGAGCGCCTGCGCCCGCTCCTGGATGCCGGCGCGGTGCTCGGCCACCACGGACTCGAGCAGCTGCACCAGGTCCGTGTCCGCCTTCGAAAGCGTGAGCCGGCCGGTCTCCGCGCGCGCCACCCAGAGCAGGTCGTGGATGATCTCCAGCTGCCGCTCGTTGGCGCCGTAGGCATCCTGCAGCACTTCCTGCTGCTCCGGCGGGAGTGGGCCGAAGTAGCCGTCCAGCACGCTCGAGAGGTTGGCCTTCACCGCGGTCGCGGGCGTGCGCAGCTGGTGCGAGGCCACCGCCACGAAGTCTTCCTTGGCGGTGTCGAGTTCCTGGAGCTCGGCCGCCATCTGGTTGAAGGCGCCGGCGAGCGTGGCGATCTCGTCCGCGCCGCGCGCGTCCACGCGCGTTCGGAACTGTGCCTGCCGAACGTCGTGCGCCATGGAGAGCAGCGGCAGGAGCCGGCGGGTGATGCGGCGCGAAGTGAGCAGGGAGATCAGGCCGATCAGGACGATGGTAAGTCCGGCCAGGTCGAGGACGCGTTCGCGGTACTCGCTGCGGCGGGCCTGGGCTGACGCCAGCGCCGCGACCATGGCCGAGTTCTCCAGCGCCACCATCGAGCGCAGGTAGGCACCGGCCCGCGCTTCCAGCGTGTCCCGGGCGTGGCGCGCGGCCGTCAGCGCCGACCGTGTGGCCCCGGCCGTGGCGCGCCACACCATGTCGCCGACCACCGCGGCCCGGGGCGGCAGCGGCTCCTCGTACTCGTCGAGGAGCTGCCGCACGCGCGGCAGGCGAGTCTGTTGCCGGACCGTCCGCCGGGCCTGCTCGGACCGGCTGCGGCTGGCCTCCAGCGCGTTGCGCAGCTCCGGCCGCGGGTGCTCCAGGTACTCATCCAGCAGGAGCGCGGACGACATGCCTTCCAGCTGCAGCTGATGGGCCGCGATCAGCACCTCCGACACGCGCTGCACGTCGACCGCGATTTCGGTCATCCGGTCGAATGCATACGCGGCATAACCACCGGCGATGGCGCACAGCACCATCGCCGCCGAGCACGCCGCCAGGCTGCGGTAGGCCAGGGTCATCGGACGCTCCCCGGCGTCGGGGACATGGGCACGCTTCGAGACGGATGGTCAGGCCGGCGCCGTCGCTCCGGCCAGCAGGTAATCGAGCACGTCGGCTGCACTGTAGTCCGCGCGGCCGGCCAGCATGATACCGAGGGAGCGGAGCTCATCGCCACTGGTGATCAGCGGCCGCTCGCGCTCCCCGTCCGCACGCACCTGCCCCAGCCCGATGTCCGCCATGAGCGCATTGCAGAGGCACTTCCGGCCGACCGTCTCCGCCGCGTCCCCGCCCTACTTCAGGTACGTGTCCACGGGCTCGGCGGGACAGCGGTAGTCGATCCGGCCATCGTCGCGCCGGTACGGGGTGCGCAGGTAGCCGAGGTCGCACACGCGCGCCCGGGCCGCGGCCACGTCCGCCTCCGAGAGGCTCTCCTCCAGGTCTACCACCTTGAACGGGAACCCGGTCGGCGAGGCGAGCGGGTCGGTGAAGACATCGACGGCCCCGAGGCGCGAGCGGCGCAGCACCGATTGCCGGAAGGGTTCGGCCATGCCGGAATCGGACGAGTAGGCGAAGAGGGTGCCGACCTGAATGCCCGCCGCGCCCGCGGCGAGCGCCTGCCTGAGGCTCTCGGGGGAGCCGGTGCCGCCCGCCAGCCAGAAGGGGAGGCCCAGCTCGCGCAGCCTGGCGTGGTCGGCCTCGTCGCGCGGCCCGTAGACGGGCTCGCCGCGCTGGTTCAACTGCAGCTGCCCGCGCGGCGGGGCATTGTGCCCACCGGCGGTCGGCCCCTCGATGATGAAACCGTCCACGCGCCCGTTGGACTTGCGCGCCAGCATGGTGGCCAGGGAATCCGTGGAGACGATGGGCAGGAAGCGCGGGCGCGTCAGCGGTGCCGGGAGGCTCTCCCAGTAGGCGCGCGGATCGAAGCTCAGGTACTCCGCCTCATCGCGCTGCAGCCCTTCCACGTCGAACCGGAGCCGGGCCGGCTCGTGGTTGGCGAACGCATCGAGCACGGCGGGGATCTCCTTCGGGATCCCGGCCCCCATCAGCACGAAGCCCACCCCGGCCAGCATCGCGCCGTAGAGGGTGGGCAGGTTGGGCATCTGCACCTTGGTGAGCAGGTTGATGCCCACCGGTTGGTCGTGCCCTTCGCGCGCCAGCCATACCTCCACGAAGGCCGCCATCACGGTGAGCTGCTGCTTGGCCTTCGAGGCCGCCTGCCGGTACATCGGCACCTGCTGGTACGGCGCGCCGTCGCGGCCTTCCGGCCGGAAGTAGCTCTTCAGCAGCCGCTCCGCGCACTCCGGAATCGGGAAATGCGCCATGGCCCGCCGGACGTGGCCGCCGACGTCCCCATCCTGCAGCCGGCGCACCAGCACGTTGTCCAGCGCCGTGCCGGACACCACGCCCAGCTGGCCGCGCGCGGAAACCGCCCGGGCCAGTCCCCAGTGCGAGATGCCCACCCCCATGCCGCCCTGGATGATCAACGGATTCGTACGCTCGCTCATGCGGACCCGATTCCTTCGCCGGACAGGCAGTGATTGCCGCGGTGAGTTACGCCCCGGATACCCCGGGTGCCTGCGGGTGGTCCGTTCAGTGCTGGGACTTCAACGGCGGTACGGAATGGCGGGCGCCGCGCCCCCGTCAGTGCGTCCGGCTCAGCGCGCTAACCGCGCCAGCGGGTGGGCTTCGGTGTTGAACACCACGCGGCCCAGGTCGATGGCGGCCGGCGGCGCGAACAGCAGCCAGGCGTACTTGAAGGTCTCGGCCAGCAGGAAGGAGGGCATCTCGTCCCGGAGCTCGCCGGTGCGGACGTCGGCGAGGGACGCGAAGCCGGCCTCGGTGCGGGCGGCCCGCACCAGCGCGTCGTACATGTGCCGCCCCATGTCGCGGTAGAGCGGGTTGCCGGTCAGCCGGTACAGGTACCAGGCGGACTCGATCGATTCGGGCCGCAGCGGGTAGCGGCCATCGACCACCTGCATGGTCGCGTAGTCCATGGCCTCCGGCTCGATCCCGAACGTGGCCCAGAGGCGGTACGCCGAGAGCATGGTCCGGGCTGCGTTCGCGGTGTCGCCCGCGAGCGCGAGCACGCCAGGCAGGAACGCGTCCAGGGCGCCGGACTGCGTGGCGCCGCGCGCGCCCGTCTCCATGTCCGCGTGCCCGTACCAGAGCGTGCCGAAGCGCTCATCGCGCAGGTGCGCGTGCACGGCGGCGACGCTGGTGCGCCACATCGCCTCGAAGTCGGCATCGCCGAAGAGCAGCCAGCTCTTGAGCAGGTACTCGTAGTACGAGTCGATGGCGCCGCTCACGTGGCTGTCCCGGTCCTGCCACGCGCCGGTGCGCACGTCGATGTGCGTGCCCACCAGCCCGATGGCCGAGCGACGCCGGAACACCTCGCGCACCGCGCGCTTCGCTCGCTCGTAGTACTGAGGATCTCCGGTGATGCGGCTGAGCGTGCCGAACTCGAGCATGAGCGTGCCGATCTCCGCCGGGTTGCTCACCGGTCCGGAGGTCCGGCCCGTGCGCAGGTTCACGTAGCGGAAGGGCATGCCGGTCGGAGAGTCGAACGCGGGCAGCAGCCGGTTCCCCAGGTCGGTCGCGAGCCGGAGGAAGAGCGAGTCGCCGTCGAGCTGGTAGGAGGCCAGCAGCCCGCCCAGGTGCCGGATCACGATCTCGAACACCTGCACGTCCAGGTCCTGGTCGAAGCTCAGCCGCTCCCGGATCAGCGCCTTCGCTTCGGCCGCCTCGGCGCGCAGTCCCAGCAGCAGCAGCGTGTCGTAGGAATCGACCGGCGTCATCAGCAGCGACGTCGCATACCAGTCGTGCGGCGTCCGGCTGAGCGGCTTCAGCTCGTCGTGGCCCCAGGCGTACTGGCGATAACCGCTCCAGGCATGCCGTACCGATGCCCGGACCTGCTCCGCGAGCACGGCATCGGGAACCGCCTGCGCGCCCGCGCGCGCCGGAGGGAGCACGACGACGCCGGCGAGGGCCAGCGCCAGCAGCAGCGGGCGGCCGCTCCCGCGGCTTCGTCCGG
>VEPF01000131.1:5453-5752 GCA_012027055.1 Gemmatimonadota bacterium
CGGCGCGGGCGGCACCGGGGTCGCGGCCGGTCCCGACGGGGCAGAGCCGGCGGGCGCGTGCGGCACCGGCAGCGCGCCCGCCTGCCTCAGCGGCATGGTGTGCGCAACCTCGTGCTCCACCCGCAGCCGGTGCAGGAACGGGTGCTGCTCCACCAGCCGGTTCAGGATTTCCTCGAGATTGGGCGCCACATACTGCGCGTAACAGGATGGGCACAGATAGAAGTAGCCGCCGTCCGCGGGCAGGCCGGCGTAACGCCCGAACCAGAGGCCCATGAGCGCGATCATGCGCTCGGGATCGC
>VEPF01000204.1 GCA_012027055.1 Gemmatimonadota bacterium
GTCTGGGACTGGCGCACCTGCCGGCGGCGGCACAGGTGCCGGCCGGCAAGGAGCAGGTGGTGTCCCTGGCGGAGTCGTTCCTGCGGAAGCTGGAGGCGCAGGACGGGGCCGGGGCGATGGCGCTCGTCGGGCCGCAGAGGAAAGCGGCCGGGGTGACCGCTGAGATGCTGACAGTGAGCTGGAAGCAGTTGTCGGGCGGGGCGCCGCTGAGCGGGCTGCGCGCCTCGGCGGTGAACGAGATCCAGGGCTACCAGGCGGTGGATTTCGCGGCGCAGTTCGGGGAGCGGGTGCAGTGGTTCCGGGTGTCGGTGAGCGCGCAGCACCAGGTGGAGGGATTCCGCGTGATCCCGCAGAGCGCGGGGGCGCCGTGGGAGCCCCCGCGCTACGCGCGGCGGGACGCGTTCGAGGAAGTCGAGCTGACGGTGGGCGCGGAGGGGTGGCCGCTGGGCGCCACGCTGACGCTGCCGAAGGCGGCCGGAAAGGTGCCGGTGGTAGTGCTGGTGCACGGTTCGGGGCCGAACGACCGCAACGAGATGGTGGGCGGGGTGCAGGTATTCCACGACCTGGCCTGGGGGCTGGCCTCGAACGGGGTCGCGGTGCTGCGCTACGACAAGCGCACGTTCCGGCACGGCGCGCGCCTGGTCGGCCAGCCGATCACGGTGACGGAAGAGGTGATCGCGGATGCGCTGACCGCGCTGGCGAAGGTGCGGGAGCAATACGGCATCGACCCGAACCGTGTCTACCTGCTGGGTCACTCCCTGGGCGGAATGCTGGCGCCGGAGATCGCGGTGCAGGATGGGGAGCTGGCGGGCGTGATCCTGATGGCGGGGGCCACGCGCTCGCTGCCGGCGCTGGCGATCGAGCAGCTGGACTACATCGCGACTCTGCCCGAGTCGCAGGCGCCCGCGGCGCAGCAGCAGCTCGCGCAGATGCGGGCCATGCTGGTGAAGGTGGAGAAGCACGAGCTGGCGCCCACGCAGGACGCGGGCGGCGCGCCGGCGTCGTACTTCTACGACCTGGAGCAGCGTGCCCCCGTGCAGTTCGTGCCCCGGCTGAAGGGGCCGGTGCTGGTGCTGCAGGGCGGCCGCGACTACCAGGTGACGAAGACCGACTACGATGCCTGGCAGGCGGCGCTCGCGCCGGTGCCGGGCGTGCGCTTCCGCTGGTACGAGGACCTGAACCACCTGTTCGTGACCGGCCAGGGCAAGGCGACGCCGGCCGAATACGCCACCTCCCGCGGCCACGTGGACGCGCGCGTGATCGCGGACATCGCCGAGTTCGTGAAGCTGCGCTAGATGCGATTGGCGCGCGCCGCGCTGCTGGCGCTCTCCCTGGCGCTCGCCTGGGCGGCCGCCCCCCGGGCGGTGGCCGCGCAGGCCGCGCGCGACACCACGCTGCGCGCCGCCGAGCGGGCCGCGCGCGAGTGGCTCTGGCTGCTCGATGAGCAGCTGTACGAGGCTGCCTGGGCGCGCGTGGCGCCGGCCATGCAGTCGGTGGTCACGTACCAGCGGTGGACGACGTCGCTCGCGCAGCTGCGCGCCGTGCTGCCCCGCGTGCTGCCGCGCGAGCTGCGGCGCGCAGAGCGGAGCGGGCAGCTCTTCGGGGGCGAGGCCGTGATCCTGAGCTTCGGTGCGGACGCGTGGCGCGAGATCGTGGTGCTGGTGCGCCGCGGCGAGGCCTGGCAGGTCGGCGGCTACGGCATCCTGCGCGACCGCGGCCCTACTGCAGTCCGATCGCCACCGCCGTGATCACGGCCAGGGCGCCGATCCCCATCAGCACCGCCCACAGGGGCAGCACGAAGCGCAGCCAGCGGTCGTAGCGGATGCCGCCCGCGGCCAGCACGGCCATGAGCGCGCCGGCCGTGGGCACGATCATGTCGCCCAGCCCGGCCGCGTACTGGTACGCCAGCACGGTGACCTGCCGGCTGATGTGCAGCAGGTCGGCCAGGGGCACGAGGATCGGCATGGTGAGCGCGGCCTGCCCGCTCACGCTGGACACCGGAACGTGCAGCAGCGTGTGCACCGGCAACATGGCCAGCGCCGCGACCGCGGCCGGCAGGTGGCCCAGCGGCTGGAAGAGCCCCTGCACGATGGTGTCGATGATCCGCCCCTCATCGAGCACCACGTAGATGCCGCGCGCGATGCCGATCAGCATGGACGCGAGCGCCATGTCGCGGAAGCCTTCCACGTACGCGCGCGCGGTGCCGTCCAGCCCCAGCCGCCCGATCCGCCCCGCCAGGATGCCGAGCAGGAAGAAGATCGCGCCCAGCTCGTTGTAGCCCCACTCCAGCCGCAGCGCGCCGTACACGTAGAGCGCGAACGTGACGAACACCAGCGACACGATGACCAGGTCGCGCGGGCGGGCCCGCTCGGCGGCGGGCAGGTGCGCGGTCACGCTCACGATGTCCGCGGCCCCACCGTTCGCGGCCGGCGCGGTCACGCTCACCAGGTCCGCGGCGTTGCCGTTCAGGGCCGCGGCGGTCCGCGCCGGCGCGCGGGTACGCACCGCGTAGCGCATGGTCAGGCCTACCCAGGCGAAGAGCGCGAGCGCCAGGAAAGCGCTGCGGAAGGCCGCGCCGGAGAGCAGCGGCAGCTGCGCGAGCTGCTGCGCGATCAGCACCTGGAACGGGTTCATGGGGCTGAACGCGCCGCCCACCACGGCCGCGCCCGTGCTCATCGCCACCGCCACCAGCGGATCGAAGCCCAGGCGGGTGACCACCAGCACGAGTACGGGGATCATCGCGATGATCTCCTCGCCCATGTTGAAGAGCACCCCGCCCGACGCGAAGAAGAGCGCCGCCACCGGCACGATCAGCACTTCGCGGCGCCCGAGCGCGCGCACCAGCGCCTCGAACGCGCCGCGCAGCGCGCCCGCGCGGTCCACCACCGTGAACGCGCCGCCCATGATGAACACGAGCATGATGATGTCGGCGCCCGCCACGATGCCCTTGGGGATGGCCATGAGCATCCCGAACGGCCCGACCGGCGCGCGCGCGACCGCGTGGTAGCTGCCGGCCACCACCACGTCCCGGCCGGTGGCCGGATCGAGGTGCCGCGCGAACTGGCCCGCGGGCAGCAGCCAGGTCAGCACGGCGGCCACGGCCACGCAGAGCACCAGCAGCGTGAGCGGGTGCGGGAAGCTGTGCTGGCGACCTTCCTCGGTCATCGACGCGCGGGTTCGGGGTTGGCCCAAGGTGCAGCGCCCGCGGGCGCCGGTCAACACCGGTGCTGCCCGGCGCAAGGTGGTGCACACTGGTGCCGCACGGCCGGCGCCCGCATCCTGATGGCCATGTCGACCATCCCGCCGCACGCCACCCTCGCCGAGCGCTTCCACCTCGCCCGCCGCGACCCCGAGCTCGCCGTACTCGAGGGCCTGCACGCGCTCAAGCACGGGTACCGCTTCGGCGCGGAGCTGCTCGAGGTGGTGGTGCGCGATCTCGCGGCGGTGTCCGCGCTGGCGGAGCGGGTGGCGCCGGATGTGCTCCCGGTGCTGCGGCACGCGCAGTCGGTAGGCGACGTCGATTTCGCCGCCCTCGCGCCGGTGACGCACGCGACCGGGGTCATTGCGCTCGCGCGGCGGCTCCTCGTGGACGCGGCGCGCAGCTTCGCGGCCGCGGGCACGGGCGCGATCGTGCTGCTGGAGCGGCCCACGCAGCCCGCGAACATCGGCGCCGCCGTCCGCGTCGCCGCGGCTGCAGGTGCGGCCGGCCTGTTCACGCTGGGCGGGGAGGACCCGTGGCGGCCGGCGGCGCTGCGCGGTGGCGCCGGACTGCAGTACGCGCTGCCGGTGGCACGTATCGAGGTGCTCCCGCCGACGGACCGGCCGCTGGTCGCGCTCGATCCCGAAGGCGACCCGCTCGGCGCTGTCCCGCTGCCCCCGCGCTGCGTGCTGGTGTTCGGCTCGGAGCGGGCGGGGATCAGCGGGTCACTGCTGGCGCGCGCGGCGGCGAGGGTGCGGATCCCGATGCGTGCGGGCGTGTCGAGCCTGAACCTGGCGACGGCCGTGGCCGTGGTGCTGTACGCGCTGGAGGGCACGGCTGCGCGCTAGCGCGGCCGGGCAGCCGCGCCGCGGGAGGCGCCGCCGCGGCTCAGCGCCGGCCGGACAGCTGCGGGTAGCGGAAGCAGTCCACCAGGTGGTCGTTCACCATGCCCACCGCCTGCATGTAGGCGTAGCAGATGGTCGTGCCCACGAAGGAGAATCCGCGCCGCCGCAGCGCCTTGCTCATGGCGTCCGACTCCGGCGTCCGTGCCGGCACCTGCGCCAGCGCCGTCCAGCGGTTCACGATCGGCTCCCCGCCCACGAACTGCCAGATCCATCCGTGGAAGCTGCCCGTCTCCGCAACCACCTGCAGGTACGCCCGCGCGTTCTTCACCGCCGCCTCGATCTTCAGCCGGTTGCGCACGATGCCCGCGTCCTGCAGCAGCGACGCGAGCTTCCGGGAGTCGTAGCGCGCGATCTGCTCCGGGTCGAAACCGTCGAACGCGGCGCGGTAGCCCTCCCGCTTGCGCAGGATCGTGCTCCACGAGAGCCCCGCCTGCGCACCCTCCAACATCAGCATCTCGAACAGGTGCCGGTCGCCGCGCGAGGGCGTGCCCCACTCGGCGTCGTGGTAAGCAAGGTAGAGCGGGTCGCTTCCCGCCCACGGGCAGCGCTGCATGATGTCTTCCCGGTTACTCGTTGCCGGAGCCGTGGCTTCGTGCCGAATGAGCGCGCGTCAGCGCCGCTTCGCCGCCTCGCAACGCGCGCTGAACGCGGCCGGCGGCGTCCCCGCGATCAGCCCCCCGACCACGTCCAGCGGCAGGTCCTCCGCGTGCGCTAGAAGCCGCCGCCCCGCCGGCCACCGCCCATGCCCGGCCCGCCCATGCCCGGTCCCTGGTACGGGTTCTTCACCTGCTCCGGCACTTTCTTCCACTGCTCCTTGGTCAGCACCTTCTCGGCCGCCTTGAGCGCGTCCTGCACATCTTTCCTGGCCTTCTCGATGTCGGGCTGGATCTCGCCGAAGATCCTGCCCGCTTCCTGCTGCTGGACGTTGTCGAAGCGCTTGCCCAACTGCTCGCGCCGCGTGTTCAGCTTCTCCTGCAGCCCGCCCGAGAGCGCCGCCAGCTGCGCCAGCTGATCGGCCGTGAACTGCAGCGAGTCCTTGAGCGAGATCAGCACCGGCAGCGGATTGGCCAGCATGCGGTCGATCAGTTGCACCGCGTTGAAGCCGCCGCCGCGAACGTTGGCCTGCGCCTGCCGCCGCACGTCCTGGGGCAGCTTCACCCATTGCGAGTCCGTCAGCACGCGCTGTACCGCCCGGAGCGCCTCCCCGGTCTCGCGGCGCGCGGCCTGCAGCTGCGGCTGGATCTGCAGCTGCACCTCCTGCATGACCTGCCCGCCGGGCGGGCCGCCGGCGCCGCCCCGCCCGCGCAGCGCGGTCAGCAGGTTCTCGACCATGGGCTTGAGCGCCACCTTGTGGAGCGTGAGCTGCGCGGCCAGCGTGTCCGAGAGCGCCGCGACCGACGTGGTCTGTTCGGGCGTGAACCGCAGCGAGTCCTTGAGCGCCAGCACGCGCTCGATGGGGTTCACCGCGAACGCGCCGAGCAGCGAGTCCACGTTGGCGTTCGCACCCGCGCGCAGCAGCTCGCGCAGGTCGAAGCCGCCCAGGCCGCCGCCCTCGAAGCCGCCGGGGCCACCCTCGCGGCCCCTGCCGCCGCCGGGCCCGCCGCCCCTGCCGCCGCCGGGTCCGCCACCCCACCCGCGGCCGCCG
>VEPF01000139.1 GCA_012027055.1 Gemmatimonadota bacterium
CCTCGTGGCCTGCTTCGACATCTCGCATACCCAGGGCACGGAAGTGGTCGGCAGCGGCGTGGTCTTCGAGAACGGGGAGCCGCGCAAGGCGGAATACCGTCGGTTCCGGATCCGCGGTGACTGGGGCAACGACGACTTCCGCTCCATGGCCGAGGTGGTCGGGCGGTATTTCCGCCGGCGCATCGCCGAGCGGCTGCCGCTGCCGGAGCTGACCATCATCGATGGCGGCAAGGGCCAGCTGGGCGTGGCCCTGGATGCAGCCACGGCGGCCGGGGCCACGGACGTCAACTTCATCGCTCTGGCCAAGCGTGAGGAGGAGGTCTACGTTCCGGGCCGTTCCGAGCCACTCCGCCTGCCTCGTACCGGGCGTGCGCTGCGGCTCCTGCAGCGGGTGCGGGACGAGGCGCACCGCTTCGCCATCACCTACAACCGCAAGCTGCGGGGCAAGCGCACCTTGACCAGCGAACTGTCGAACATCCCCGGCATCGGCCCGGCCCGGCAGCGGGCGCTGCTGGAGCATTTCGGCAGCGTGCGGGCGGTGCGCGGCGCGGCCGCCGCCGAGATCGCCCGCGTGCCCGGATTTTCGCTCCGGCTGGCGGAGCAGGTCCTCCAGCACTTCTCGCACTGACGTGGTCCGCACCCGTTTCGCGCCCAGTCCGACCGGCGCCCTGCACGTGGGCAACGCGCGCATGGCCGTGCTCAACTGGCTGTTCACCCGGAAGCTGGGCGGGCAGTTCATCCTGCGCATCGAGGACACGGACCGGGAGCGGAACGTGCCGGGCGCAGAGGAAGGGATCTGCGACGACTTGAGCTGGCTCGGCCTCGACTGGGATGAGGGCCCCGGGTGCCGGGGTTATCCCGAGCGTGGCTCACATGGTCCCTACCGCCAGACCGAGCGCGCGGAGTACTACCGCGAACACCTCGAGCGCCTGCGCGCGGCGGGGGCGGTGTATCCGTGCTTCTGCAGCGATGCGCAGCTCGAGGAAGAGCGGCAAAGCGCGCTCGAGGAGGGCACGCCACTCCGGTACGGCGGCCGCTGCCGCGCGCTGTCCGCCGCGGAGACCGCTGCTCGCGCGGCCGCGGGTGCGCCGTTCGCGTGGCGCTTCCGCGTGCCCGACCGCGAGGTGCTGGTGCGGGACCTGGCCTACGGCGAGGTGCGCGTTCCCGCGGGCGAGATCGGCGACTTCATCGTGCTTCGTTCCGACGGCCAGCCCACCTACAACTTCGCGGTGGTGGTGGATGACATCACCATGGGCGTGACCCACGTGGTCCGAGGCGTGGGCCACCTCTCGAATACGCCGCGCCAGGTGCTCCTGTACCAGGCCCTGGGCATCGAGCCTCCCGTGTTCGCGCACGTTCCGACCGTGCTCGGCCCGGACCGTCAGAAGTTGTCCAAGCGGCGTGGTGCGACCAGCATCGCCGAGTACCGCGCCCAGGGCTACCACCCGGACGCGCTGGTCAACTACCTGTCGCTGCTCTCGTGGTCGAGCCCGTCCGGCGAGGAAGTGCTCGGCCGCGCGCAGCTGATCGAGCAGGTCTCGCTCGATCGGATCGGCGTGGCCGATGTGGTGTTCGACGGCGCGAAGCTCCGCTTCCTGTCCGCGCGCCACATCGAGCGCATGCCGCTGCCCGAGCTGCTGGCCGCGGTCGAGCCGTTCCTCGACCCCGACCGCCAACCCATCGCGCCGGACCTGCTGCCCGTGGCGGTGGCGGCCGTGCGCACCCACCTCACCACCTTCGCCGACATCGGCGCTGCCCTGAGCGCCTTTTTCCCAGGGCCGGACGCGGCCCCTCCGGTCCTCGACGCGGCCGCCCGGCCCGTGCTGGCCGCTGCGCGGGAGGCGCTGCGGTCGAGCGGGTGGGAAGAGGAGGCCCTGCAGGCGGCGCTCAAGCAGGTCGGCACGGAGACCGGGGCGCGCGGCCGGGCTCTCTACGAGCCGCTCCGGCTGGCTCTCACGGGGGCGGCGCACGGGCCTCCGTTCATCCCATTGCTGCAAGTACAGGGCAGGGAGCTCGTGTTGCAGCGCCTCCGTGAAGCCCTGGCCCGGGAGAACTAGCGTGCGCGCCCTCATCTTCGATCCGTTCGCCGGCGTGGCCGGGGACATGACGCTGGCTGCCCTGCTCGACCTGGGTCTGAGCCTGGACTGGCTGCAGGGCTTCGTCGCCGAGCTCGGCCTTGGCCCGATCGGCGTGCAGTGCGAGCGCGTCCGGCGCTGCGGCATCGCGGCCGTCCACCTGAGCTTCGAGCTGCCGGCCGAGCACGACCACCGGCACCTCCGGCACATGCTCGAGATCGTGGCGCGCGCTCCGGCTCCCGAGCGCGCCCGGCAGCGCGCCGGCGAGGCTTTCCGCCGGATCGCCGCCGCGGAAGCGTCCATCCACGGCATCGCCGTGGAACGGGTCCACTTCCACGAGCTGGGCGCGCTGGACTCGATTCTGGACGTGCTCTGCACCATGGCCGCCGTCGAGGAGCTCGGCTTCGAGGCCTGCTTCACCCGGCCCGTCGCCGTGGGCAGCGGGTCAGTCGCTATCGACCGCGGCCGTTACCCGGTACCTGCCCCGGCTACCCTGCGGCTGCTGGAAGGCATCGCCACCACTGGGTACGATCTCCCGGGCGAGTGCGCCACGCCCACCGGCGCGGCCCTGATCGCCACGCTCACGGGCGGCGTCCGTCCGCCCGCCGAGCTGGTGGTGACCGCCAGCGGCTACGGCGCCGGCAGCCGCGATGCCGCCGGCCACCCGAACGTGCTGCGCCTGCTCGCCGCGGAGCTCACCGCCGTCGAGCAGCCCGCCCTGCAGCTCCTGCAGGCCGACATCGACGACCTCGCCCCAGAGTACGTCGCCCCCGCGCTGGCGGCGGTGCTGGGTGCCGGAGCGGTGGACGCCGTGGTGCTGCCGCTCACCATGAAGAAGGGCAGACCAGGGTTGCGCCTGGAGGTGCTGGCGCCGGCGGACCGGTTGGACGACGTCGCCCACGCCGTGCTCCGCCACACCACCACGCTCGGGGTCCGGCACTGGCCGGTGGCGCGCACCATCCTGGCGCGTTCGGAACGCGTGCTGGAGTGGCGGGGACAGCGGATTCGCTGCAAGTTGGTCAGGCTGCCGGATGGCACATCGCGCGCGAAGCCGGAGTATGAAGACGTGCTCCGGGCCGCGGAGGTCCTGGGCCTGCCGGCGCTCGAGGTCCGAATGGCGGTGGAGCGGGAGTTGCCAGCCGGTCTCGATGATGTGATTTAAGTTGTTACTGGAACAGCATTTGAACAGTTCACGGAGCTGAGGAATGAAGGGCTACAGGGGGATGATCCTGATCCTCGCGGTGCTGCTGCCGAGCGTTGCGAGTGCACAGAAGAAGCCCGGCAACAACCGGGATACACGGAGCGCCGAGGTATACCTGGACGGCGCCAAGAAGGAACAGGTGCTGGCCGACAAGCAGAAGTTCTTCCAGCAGGCGCTGGACGCCACGCTGCGGGGCGCGAAGAACGACCCCGACAACGCCCGGGTTTACCTGCTTATGGGTCAGGCGCAGGTCGGGCTCAACAACCTGACCGCGGCAGACTCGGCGTTCGACAGGGCGGAGCAGCTCTATCCGCCCTACAAGACCGAGGTCGAGCCGTACCGGCTGAACGCGTGGGTCATCCTGTACAACCAGGGCATCGCGGCGCTGCAGGCGGGGGACAACGCCAAGGCCGTGCAGTCCATGGAACAGGCCGATGCGATGTACCAGGGCCGGCCAGAGGCCGTGATCACCATGGCGCAGTTGCACCAGCAGGGCGGTGACCTCCAGAAGGCGGAGGAAGACTACCGGCGGGCGCTGACGATCCTGCGCGGCCCGAGCCGTCAGGGCCTGGCTTCGGACGTCGAGAAGAAGTGGGCGGCGAACGAGGAGGAGTCGGTGCTGCGCCTGGCCGGCCTGCTGGCTGAGACCAACCGCTCCGCTGAGGCGATCTCACTCTACCAGGAGTTCCTCCGCCGCCAGCCCGACAACGTGATGGCCAAGTCCAACCTGGGCGTGACCATGATGCGGGCCGGAAAGACCGCGGAGGCCGCGCCGCTGTTCAACGAGCTGCTGGAGCGCCCGGACCTGGAAGAGAACGCGCTCTTCAACATCGGGATCGGGCTGTTCCGGGCCAATCAGTACGCGCAGGCCGTCCGGGCCTTCGACCGCGTCCTGGTGCTGAACCCGTACTCGCATGACGGGCTCTACAACCTGGCCCAGTCGATCCTCGGTGAGACGGCCGACGGGGAAAAGGCCAAGGCGGGCAAGACCGGCGCGGAGCTGGCCACGGCCAACGAGCACCTGCTCAAGGATTATGCCCGGATGGGCGAGGTCGCACAGAAGTTGCTGGAGATCGACCCGGCCAATACGCAGGCGATCATGATGCTCGCACAATCGCAGCGGTCGCGGGGCGAGCTGGAGGTCGACAAGGTCAAGGGCGAAGAGTGGAAGAAAGCGGTCCTGACCACGCTGCAGGAGCACGACAACTGGCCGTTCGAAGTGGAGAACCTGCAGGTCCGCTGGGGCGCCGAGAAGTCCATCGTCACCGGCAGCATGAAGAACCTGAAGGCGGCGCAGGACACGCCGCTCAAGATCAGCTTCATGATGCTCGACAAGGCCGGTGCGACGGTCGGGCAGCCGCAGGAGGTCAGCGTCAATGCGCCGGCCACTGGTGAGAGCCGCCGGTTCACGGTCGAGGTCCCGTCGCCGCAGAGCGCGGTGGCCTGGAAGTACACGATCGTCAAGTAGCACGCTCCCGGGAGGACGCGTCGAGGGCGCGGTCGCTCGGACGGCCGCGCCCTCTTGCATCGCCGCCGGCGTGGAACCTGCACCCTTGCCCTGGGCCTCCAACCACGAGGAATCGATGAGCGAATCCGCTGTCTGTCCCCGCTGCGGGCAAGAACACGATGCGGCCGAGCCGGCCTGTCCTGCGTGCGGTCGGCTGCACGCTGAGACCCCTTGTGACCGGCACCCGGAACGCGCGGCCGACGGGGCTTGCGTGCTCTGCGGCAGTCCGGTATGCGATGTCTGCGACGATGGCAGCCGCGTTCACTTCAGCTGCCCGGAGCACCGTACGATCCCGGTGCTGGAGGGCTGGGCCCAGGTCTTCATGACCGGCGCGGAGCTGGAGGCCTCTCTGATCCGCGACAACCTCCAGTCCGAGGGTATCGATGCGGAGGTACTCTCCCAGAAGGACCGCTCCTTCACGGTGGAACTGGGCGATCTCAGTCCGGTACGGGTGCTCGTGCCCGCGTTCCGCTACCAGGACGCGCGCGCGGTCATCGAGGGACACAGAGATGCGGCCGGCGCGGTGCGGTTCGCCTGTCCCGCCTGTGGCGAAGCCTGTGACGAGGGGGACTTGACCTGCACCGCCTGCGGCCAGGCCCTCACCTGAGCAGCGCGCCTGCCGGTCGCCTGTGCTGCCGGGGGTGGGCCGAGTCCGGGTATTCCACTAGATTGGTTGATCGGATCACCACCCCGCGGGGCAGCCCACCGGCTGCCCCGCGCGCGCAAGAGGGGCCATGGTGCGCATCGCGGATATCCTGCCCGGCAGCATCGCCGACGAGCTGGCGCTCGAGATCGGCAGCCGCGTCGTGCGGATCAACGGCGCGGCGGTGCGGGACACGCTCGATTTCCGCTTCCTGGAAGCGGACGGCGAACTCGAAGTGGAGATCGCGCCGGCGGACGGCGGGCCCGCGGTACTCTACGAGATCGAGAAGGAGGCGGGCACGA
>VEPF01000310.1:0-4559 GCA_012027055.1 Gemmatimonadota bacterium
GCCGGGGCGGCACCGATTTGGCCGCCTTGCGGGGGCGGGGCTTGCGCTCGGGAGCGGCCGGCGCCGAAGCGCGGCGACTGGATTTGCCCGACTTCGAGGAAGCGGTGGAGGAAGCGCTGGTGGCGGTGGAGGGCGCCGAGGACCTGCTCGGAGTCGAGCTGGAGCTGGGCGTCGATGAGCTGGAGCTGGCGCCCGATCTGCCGGCCGTGCTGGGCGGTCTCGAGGCGGTCGCGCCGGTGAAGAAGAAGCGGAAGCGGCGCGATCCCATCGAGGAGCTGCGCAAGCGCCGGGCGCGCGAGCGGCGCAAGCTGCTGCTGGCCGCCGGCGAAGACGTCGAGGGACGGCCCAGGAAGAAGAAGCGGCGGAAGCGGCGTACCGACGAAGCCGTCCGGCCCTCGCCGCCACTGCAGCACACCGACCCCATGAAGCACTACCTCGCCGGCGAGATGGTGCCCTGCCCGGTGGGCTGCGGCGCCTTCTCCGAGGTGGTCCGCATCAGCACGCGCGAAGACGGCACCGGCGAAGTCTGGTTCGAGTGCCTGAGCTGCGCGCAGCGACGGGCTTTCGAAGTGCCGCCCGCGAGCGCGCAGGATGTCCAGCACATCCGCGCGCAGACCGAGGCCGGCCAGGAGGCGCACTGCCTGCGCCACGGCGACCGCGTCGTCGCCCTGCGGCGGCGGGGCATGGCCTTCGTCTGCCCGGAATGCGGCGTCGCGTACGAGATGAGCTGATCCGGCCGGCGCCGCCCGGGCGCCGCTGGTACGGCCCGGGCGCGGCCGCGGGAGTGGCGTGATGGAAACGACGGGCCGGCTCTCGACTCCGCGCGCCCAGCGGGTGCGCCGCAGCCGCGGCGCCCGCCTGGTCGTGGTCGCCGTCATGCTCTTCCTCGCGGGCGCGCTGATCCGCCTGCAGGTACTGCACGGGGCGGACTACGCGCGGACGGCGCGCGAGAATCGCATGCGGCCCCTCGCCATCCCCGCGCCCCGCGGCACCATCTACGATCGCCACGGGCTGGTGATCGCCGAAAACGTGCCCGGCTACCAGATCCAGCTCATGCCGGCGCACCCGGACACCATGGCGGCGCAGCTCGCACGCCTCCGTCCCGTGCTCGGCCTCACCGACGCGGACATCGCGCGCGCGCAACGGAAATGGCAGCGGCAGAAGCACCTGCCCATGGTGCTCCTCTCCGATGCGCCCCCGCTCGCGGTCGCCCGCCTCGAGGAGCAGCTCTTCCGCTATCCCGGCGTGCTCGTCCACGAGTATGCCAAGCGCAGCTACCCCGCCGGCGCGGCGGTCGCGCACCTGATCGGATACGTCAGCGAGATCAGCGAGGCCGAGCTGGCCCGGCCCGAGTTCGCCGGCTACCAGCAGGGGCAGTGGATCGGCAAGAGCGGCCTCGAGGGACAGTACGAGCGCGCGCTGGGCGGCCAGCCCGGCATGCGCTTCCTCGAAGTGGATGCCTGGGGCCGCATCAAGCGCTGGTTGCCCGAATCGATGGGCCTGCCGCCCGTGCCCGGGCGCGACCTCCAGCTCAGCCTCGACCTCGACCTGCAGCGCTACGTGGCCGGCATCTTCCCACGCGGCTACAACGGCGCGTTCGTCGCCATCGATCCGCGCACCGGCGGCGTGCTCGCGCTCTACAGCCACCCGTCCTTCGATCCCAACCAGTTCATCGGCGGCATCTCGGCCGAGCACTACGCACGCCTGCGCGACGACCCGAACAAGCCGCTGCTCGATCGCGCCGCCGGCTCGCGCCAGCCGCCGGCTTCCACCTGGAAGCTGATGGTCGCCGCCATGGCACTCGACCTGAACGCCATCAGGCCCGAGGAGATCATGCCCATCCCGTGCACCGGCGGCATGTGGTTCGGGCGGTACGCACGCTGCTGGGGAGTGCACGGTTACCAGGACCTGATGCACGGCATCCTGAACTCGTGCGACGTCTACTTCTATCAGGTCGGCATCCGCATCGGGCTCAAGCGCTTCATGGACCTCGGCTCCCGCCTCGGGTTCCAGAGGCGCACGGGCATCGACCTGCCGACCGAGGTGCGCAACGAGTTCCCGCTGGGCCTCGACTGGTTCCAGAAGACCTACGGCTACGCGCCCAACGAGAACGAGGTCATGACCTGGTCCATCGGCCAGGGCGCGGTGGTCATGACCCCGCTCAAGATGGCGGTGCTCTACGCCCTGCTCGCGCGGCCCGATGGCGTCGCGCTGATGCCGCGCCTGGCGGAGACCGACACGCCGCGCGTCGCCTTCGACATGCGCATCTCAGAGGCCAACCTGAACATCATGCGCATGGGCCTGCGCCGCGTGGTCGGACCGGGCGGCACCGCCGCGCAGAGCCGCCTCGAGAACTGGGATTTCATGGGGAAAACCGGCACCGCCCAGGCCTGCCAGGGCTGCGCGCTCCGGGACCACGCCTGGTTCGTCGGCATGGCCGGGCCGAAAGGGAAGCACCCCGAGATCGTCGCGGCCATGTTCATCGAGCACGGCCAGCACGGCTACTTCCCGTCCGGCATCGTCGCGAACGCCGTCAACTTCTACCTCAACCGGAAGTACGGCCGTCCCTTCGATCCCTATCCCACGCCCCGCGAGCGCTATCCGCGTGGACTCCCCGTCGGCCCGTGGGTGAATACTCCCGTCGAGGACTACGTGATGACGGATACCGACGAGTATCCGTCCATGCGGCCGGGCGCCCCGCGCCCCGGCGCGGGCGCGAAGCCGGCCGGCTCGAACCGGCCTTGATGCGGCTCCCACCACGCCCCAGACGACCCCCCCGGCTGTCTAATCGTCAGCGCTCGAGCGGCGGCGCCGCTTGCGGCGGCGCGCCCGCTCCGCGTCTTCGCGCTCCAGGCGCGCGAGCACCCGCTTCGCGATGATCGTGGCCCGCGGCTCTTCCGGCTCCAGCGCTTCCAGGTAAAGCTCGAGCGCACGCCCGACCGTGAGCGAATCGCCTACGGCATCCACCACGTCCAGCGCATTCTGCACGTGCGTCTCGATCAGTTCTTCTTCCGCCCGCGCCAGCGCGAACAACAGCCGCCGCCGCACCGGGTCCTCCAGCCGCTGCTTCTTCCACCAGCCGATCAAGTCTCCTCCTCACGTCCACCGCTCTCCCCGCGCGCAGGGCTGCAAACACCGCGCCGAGCATTGCGCGGCAAGTCCGATTCCGGCGCCGCGACCCGCGCCTCTCACGACGCGGGCGAACAGCGACCGTAACCCAATATATAGGGGTAGCCCCTCGTTTTGATACGCATTATACTGTGGTCCGGGCGATGCCCTCTCCCCGTCGCCCGGAGGCCCGGACCGTGTACGCAGGAGGCGCTGAATGGCCACTCCGTTCCTCAGTTCGGAAGAGTATGACGAACGCGCGCACCGGCTGTACGACGAGGGGGAATACGACACGGCACTGGAGGTCCTGAAGGAAGGGCTGGCGCTCTACTCGCATTCGGTGGAGCTGTACGTGGCGCTGGGCTACGTGCGGCTGGCGCGGGAGGAGTTCGCGTGGGCGAGGCAGGCGCTGGCGCACGCGCTGGTGCTGGATCCGGAGCACGAGGATGGGCTGGTAGGACTGGGGGAAGCGCTCCTGAAGTTCGGCGAATGCGAAGAGGCGCTCGCGCTGTTTCGCAAAGCGCGCGCGACGTGCGAAGAAGATCTGGACCTGATGATGACGATGGGCCGGGCGCTGTACCGGGAGCATTTCTACGAAGAAGCCCGGGAGTTGTTCGCGCGCACGGTGGCGATCCATCCCGACAGTGCGGAAGCGGCGGCGGCGTACGGCTACACACTGCACCGCCTGGAGGACGAGCTGGGGGCGCGGCGGCAGCTGCGGCGCGCGCTGCACCTCGATGGCGAGTATCACGAAGCGCGCATCTACCTGGCGCACCTGCTGTACGATCGGGGCGACTGGGCGGGAGCGGCGCGCGAGTTCGAGCGGGTCCCGCTGGCGGAGCATTTCGATGCGCTGGCGGTGTGGCGGTTGCTGGAGCTGAAGCGGGCGCTGTCGGGGCTGCACACGGGCGATGCGGAACTGGTGCCGTGGGAGCAGCGGCTGCAGGAGCTGGAAGCGGACACGGACGCGATCGATGAGCTGCTCGCGGAAGTGGAAGCGGCGGTGGACGCGGCCGAGGAAGCGCGCTCTCAGGCGGAGGGCGAGACCGGCGTGCTGCCGGAAGGGCATCGGGTGCAGCTGCAGCGGGGACGGGCGGTGTCGGGGAGCTGGGCGGAGATCGTGCAGCAGCTGCTGGAGACGCGCGAGGCAGGCTGCGAGAGCATCGCACGATTCCTGCACGGACCGGGGGCGGAAGCGCATGCCCGCACGGAGACCGCGCCGCCCGTCGAGGATCCCCACGCTTTTCTGATCGCCGGCGAACGCGCGGGGTACTGGCACATCGAGTACTGATATGACGACTGCGGATCGCGCCCTGGCTCCGCTGGAGCAGGCGCGTCCGGCGATCGACCGGCTGGATACATACTCTTCGCCGCAGGAGTTGACGGAGGCGCTCGAAGCCATCGGCCAGGCTGTAGAGCGCAGCCTCCGCCAACTCCTGCGGCACGACGTA
>VEPF01000310.1:4569-5712 GCA_012027055.1 Gemmatimonadota bacterium
CCGGCCGCCCAGGACCCGCGGTCGCTGCCCCCCGAGCGCGCGCGCGAGCTGCGCCGGCAGCGGGACCACATCTCGGCGCAGCTGCAGCATGAAGCGCACGAGCTGCGGCGCGCGGTCGCGCGCGGCCGGAGCGGGCAGGTGCGCGCGGCGGACGCGGACCATGCCCGGACGCTGCTCGCGCGCCTGCGGGAGGAAGTGCGGGCGCGCGCCGCGACCGCGGATCAGGCGGTGGACGAGCAGGTACGGGCCGTGACGCACGCGGCCGTGGAGCGCGGCGCATTCGAGGCGGTCGCCCACGCTGTGGGGGCGAGGCGCGGCCCCGGCCGGCGGGGGGTGCGAGTCGCGCTCGTGCTGGGGGTGGTGGCGGTGAGCCTGACGGTGTGGTACATCGCAGCGCGGGAGCGGCGTCCGACCGAGCTGGAGCGGGGCATGGCGGCGTTCGCGGAGGGCCGGCTGGAGCTCGCGGAAGGGCACGTGCGCGCATCGCTGCGGGCGCAGGAGAGCGCGACCGCCGCGCGGTACCTGGCGCGCATTCTGCGCCGGCAGGGGCGGCCGGCGGAGGCGGCCGCGGTGCTGGACTCGGCCGGCCGGCGCCATCCCGCCGATGCGGCGGTGTTCCGGGAGCTCGGAGAGCTGCTGGCGGCGGACGGCGGGCGGCCGGCCGCGGCCGCGGTGGCGTTTCGGCGCGCGGTCGAGCTGCAGCCGGACGAGATGGCTGACTGGATCGCGCTGGTGCGCGCGTTGCGCGCGGCGGGCGATCCCGCGGCGGAAACGTGGCTGGCGCGTGCCCCGGCGAACGCGCAGGCGGCGCTCCGGCGCGAGCGACCCTCGACACGGGAGGTGCCGTGAGTGCAACCGGCGGGACTTATCCGGTGAGTGCGGAGCCGCTCGAGCGGCTGCACGCGCTGTTGGTGGAAGCGGTGCGGCAGCGCCGCGGCGCAGACCCGTACGGCGCCCCGGTAACGGTGGCGGAGATCTACCAGGAGCTCGCGCCTTATCGCCGGGTGCGCGCCGCGCTGGGCCTGGAGCTGAACGCCGACTACGAGCACACGCTGCTGCGGCTCCTGAGCGGGGAAGGGCAGCTGGCGCGCATCGAGCCGGCCGCCGCGCGCGAGCAGAAGCAGCGCGAGCTCGAGTCGCCCA
>VEPF01000149.1:0-4145 GCA_012027055.1 Gemmatimonadota bacterium
CACCCCCCGGCTTCGCCTGGGGCGCGGCGCGCGGCCGCGCTCGCTGGGGCCGGGCGTGGCCCGGCTCTGCGCTAGTGCCAGGTGAGCGAGACGCCCACGTTGGCCATGCCGAAGTTCATGCCGCTCTCGACGGCGTCGCCGGCGCGCTCGGTGTCGGTCGCGAAGGTCTGGGCCAGCGAGAGCATGGGCGTGAAGGAGAAGTTCCGGCCGGCGCGGAGGTCGTAGCCGATGCCGATCTTGGCCACGAAGCCTTTGGCCTCGAGCTGATCGGCCTGCACATCGATCTGGCCCAGGCCCAGGCCACCCGTGAGGAACAGGCCCTTCTCCACGCGGGGATAGTGGCGGGCGGTGAAGAGCACGGCCCCGAAGCCGTCGGTCTCGCCGGCCTCGTAGCCCTCGTCCATGCCGCTCCACGGGAAGAAGCCGATGATGTCCGCGCCCACCAGCCACTGCGGGCCGACGGTGCCGCCGAGGGCGATGGACATGCCGAAGCCCTGGCCGAACTTCTCGGTGCAGTCGTCGCACGAAAGCCAGCGCGGGCCTCCGCCCAGGCCCGCGCTGATCCAGAAGCCCACGCGCTCGGGCACAGCGGTCGCCGGCTGTTGCGCGCTCAGCAGGGCGGGTACACCGATCGTGGCCAGAACCGTGAGCAGGATGCTGCGTCGCATGATGTCACCTCAGGGCTGTCGTCAGTAGATGAAGGGAATCAGTTTGCGGACGCGCCGCCGGTAGTCCGGATAGTCCGGATACGCGACCGCCAGCCAGCGCTCCTCGCGCGTGGCTTTCAGATCGGCGAACCAGAACAGCACGGTGGCGTAGCCGAGCGTGAGCCAGCCGTGCACCGCCAGCGCCCAGCCGTATGCCATGATGATGCCGCCGGCATACATCGGATGCCGCACGATACCGTACACCCCGTCCTGCCGGAGCTCGCCGCCGGCGCGCGGGAACGGCAGCGGCGTCAGGTCCCTGCCGCCGAGCTTGAAGCCGCCCGCCGCGCCACCACGCCGCCTCGCGTCGCTCGTTCATGTGCGGACTCCGGTCAGGACCGTTCCCAGAACGGCGGCGGCTCGATGCCCAGCGCGCGCAGATACATGTAGCCCTGGCCGCGGTGATGCACCTCGTTGTCCACCACGTACTGCAGCAGCTCGTAGCCCCTGGCGGTCCACTGGCCGAAGGCGGTGAGCGTCTCGACGAGCCGGCCGGCGGGCATGCTGGCCCAGGCGGCCTCGATGTCCGCGGTATCCTCGTCCCACTGGCGGAGCAGCGCGGCCTTGTCGTGCGGGCCGTCCTGGGCGTATTCGCCCCACTGCCCGGTAGCCAGTCCGCGCGCCATGGGCGCGGCCATGGCCAGCAGTTCCAGGACCATCTCGCCGAACGGCCGCATGCCGCCGATGCGGTACGTGAAGAGCTGGTCCTCGGGGAACAGCTCCAGCACGCGGCGAGTCAGGCGGCGGTGGCCGAGCCAGTACTCGCGGATCGCGTCCCGCGTCATCACCAGCTCACTTCCCACGGCATCCGACATGAGCACCTCGCGAATGAAGGTTGACCGTACCCGACCGGACTGGTCGCGGGCGGCCGATCATGGGAAGATGCCGCGCTCCGAGTAGGTGCGCGCCACCTTGTCAATGGCATCGATGTACGCCGCGGTCCGGAGGTCCACCTTCTCCCGCGCCCGGATCTCGCGCAGCTCGACGTACGCCTCGACCATGGTGTCCTCGAGCCCCGAGCGCACCAGGTCCTGCTCCCCGGCCGCGATCGCGGCGGCGGTGAGCGTCGCATCGTCCAGCTGCCGGCCCGTCAGCTCTTCGACCGCGTGCAGGATCTTCAGGTTGCTGGCCTGCTCGAAGCGGCGCGCCATCCGCCCGAACCGCACGTGCGACAGGTTCTTCACCCACTCGAAGTAGGAGACCACCACGCCGCCGGCATTGGCGTACATGTCCGGGATCTGCAGCACGCCCCGCTGCAGCAGGATGTCGCTGGCCTCCGCCGTGGTCGGCCCGTTCGCCGCCTCCGCGATGATCTTCGCCTTGATGTTCTTTGCGTTCTCGGCGGTTATCTGGGTCTCGAGCGCCGCCGGCACGAGGATATCGCACTCGAGCTCGAGCGCATCGGCACTCCGCCGGAGGTTGGCCGCGCCCGGGAAATCCAGGATGGAGCCGGTCTCCCGCCGGTGCGTCATGACCGCATCGACGTCGAGTCCGCGCGGGTCGTGGATGGCGCCCTCCAGTTCGGCCAGCCCGACGATGCGCGCGCCCGCCTCCTGCAGGAACTTCGCCGTGTAGGAGCCGACGTTGCCCAGCCCCTGCACGACCGCACTCTTCCCGTCCACGCCGGTCGAGAGGCCAAGCGGCCTCATGTCCTCCGCCACCGCGCAGGCTTCGCGAATGGCGAAGTAGACGCCCAGCCCGGTGGCCTCCGCGCGCCCGCGCACGCCGCCCTCGCTCACGGGTTTGCCGGTGACGCACCCGATCGCGTCCACCTGGCCGGGCGCGAGCGTGGCATAGGTGTCCATGATCCACGACATCTCGCGCGGACCGGTGCCGTAATCGGGCGCGGGCACGTCGACCGCGGGGCCGATCAGGTTGCGGGCGAACAGCTCGAACGTGAACCGGCGCGTGATCCGCTCCAGTTCCGCGTCCGAGTACCGGCTGCGGTCGATGCGCAGTCCGCCCTTGGCGCCGCCGAAGGGCACGTCCACGAGGGCGCACTTGTAGGTCATGAGCGCGGCCAGCGCCATCACCTCGTCCTCGCTGACCATGAGCGAGTAGCGGATCCCGCCCTTGGTGGGCGAGCGATGGGTGCTGTGCTGGGCGCGCCAGCCCTCGATGACTTCCACCGTGCCGTCATCGCGCCGCAACGGGAAGGACACCTGCACCACCACGTTGCAGGACCGGATCTGCTTCAGCAGGCCCGGCTCGTGCCGCGTGTGCCGGGCCGCCTTGTCGAAGTTCCCGTTCACCTGCGCGCAGAACGAGATCCGCTCAACACTCATACCGCCCCTCCTCTCCTGCGAGCGCTGCCGCGCCCGCGCCGCATCGCCCGCAAACGGACCCCGGGAGCCCGCTGCCGGCGCCAGCTCCGGCTACTCAGTCCAGCGGGTCAGCTCGCTGGCGGGAATGCGCGGCTTCGCGGGCGGCCCCGGCTGCTCCGCCACCCCGACGTTCACCACCGCCACGATCCGCTCATCGGCCGCGACACCCACTGCCGCGCGCGCGGCCGGGTCCTGCATCACGGCGCCCGTCTTGATGTGCGTCCCGAGCCCATCCTCGAGCGCGGCGAGCAGCAGGTTCTCCACGGCCATCATGACCGCGGCGAGGTCTTCTTCCCGGACCTCCGGGTCCGGGTCCTCGCGAACGGCCACCACGATCATGGCCGGCAGCGCCGCGTGCTCATCGGCCACCTTCGCACGCACCAGGGCGGCCGCCGCGGGATCCTCGACCTTCCGCGCCTTGCGCCCTCCCAGTACCTCGCCGTACGCCCGCCGGGCCTGCGGGCCCAGCGCGTAGAAGCGCCACGGCTGCGTGAGCCGGTGGTTGGGCGCGAGCACCGCCGCATCCAGCAGGCGCAGCAGCTGGGTGCGGGAGACCGGCCGATCCACGAACTTCTTGACCGAGCGCCGCTGCGCGATCGCCTCCCTGACGTTCATGTTCCCGCTCCCCCGCTCTCCGCCAGCGCCATGATGGTCAGCAGGCGCCGGCCCAGGCCGCCCCAGATCGATGGCGGGGCCAGCTCCACGCTGTTGCCGGCCGGGTCCCGGCAGTAGATGGACGAGCCGCCATCCTCCCACTCGACTTCGCGCTCGATCGCGACGCCGTAGTGGCGCAGCCGCTCGCGCCAGCCGGTGCGCTCGTCGTCGGCGATGACGAAGGCCACATGACCCGCGCCCTCCGCGCCGTGGTGCGGGACCGGGCCGGACTCGCGCGTGACCGAGGGGTCGCAGAGCAGCAGCGTCGAGTAGCCGCAGCGGAGCGCGACCAGCCGGTGCTTGGCCCGGGCGATGAGCTCGAGCCCGAACACGTCGCGGTAGAACCGCTCCAGCGCCTCCAGGTCCGGGCCGTAGAGCGCGAGCTCGAGCGGGCCATGCACGGGGGGGTGCGGCGTGCGGCCGCCGGCCGGCCCGGTCGCGTCGGGTGGCGCCGGGGGGC
>VEPF01000149.1:4155-5690 GCA_012027055.1 Gemmatimonadota bacterium
CTAGATTGGCGCGCCATGAACCCGCCCGCACCCGTCGATGCGATCATCCTGGCCGCCGGCCAGTCCAGCCGCATGGAGCGGCCGAAGCCGCTCCTCGAGATCGGCGCGGAGACCTTCATCGAGCGTGCCATCCGCGTGCTCGGAGAGGGCGGCTGCCGGCACGTCGTGGCGGTGCTGAACGGGCAGGACGCGCAACTCGAGCGCCTGGTCGAAAGCCGGGGTGCGACCGTCGCGGTCAACGACGCGGCCGGCTCCGAGCAGCTGGAATCCGTGCGCCGCGGCCTGCGCGCCCTGCCCGATGGCTGGGAAGCCGTGGCCATCCTGCCCGTGGACGTGCCACTGGTCTCGGCGCAGACCGTGCAGCTGCTCGTCGAGGCCTTCCGCGCCCAGCCCGCGCCCGTGCTGCTCCCCTTCCACAACGGCGTGGCCGGCCACCCCGTGCTGATCGGGCGCGCCCTCGCGGCGGAAGTCCTGGAGTACGACTGGGAGGAGGGCATGCGCTCGCTGATCATGGCCCACGCGCGCGACCTGCGGGAGGTGCGGGTCACCGATCCCGGCATCCTGATCGACGTGGACACGCCCGACGACTACTGGCGCTACGTGAAGGACCGCGTGCGATGAGCCGGTGCATCGGTGCCGGCGAGGCGGCGGCCGCGGCGCTGGCCGCGCTCGAGGACGGCCCGCCCGTGTGCGTGGTGCTGGGCCTCGAGGGCGCGGCCGCCGGGCGCCGGCTGCTGTGCTGGGAGGACCGGTGCGAGGGCACGCTCGGGGACCCGGCGCTGGACGACGTCGCCGGCGCGCTTGCCCGCGAGGCGCTCCGGACCGGCGAGCGGGGCGCGCGGCGCCCGGAGCTCGCGGACGCACCGCTGCTCTTCATCGAGCCGGTTGCCCCGCCCGAGCGGCTGGTGGTGGTGGGCGCCGGTCACATTGGCGTGCCGCTCGCCGCCCTGGGCGCGCAGCTCGGCTTCGAGGTCACGGTGCTCGACGACCGTCCGGAGTTCGCGGCCGCCGAGCGCTTTCCGCCCGGCGTGCGCGTGCTCCGCTGCGATTTCGCGGGCGACCCGTTCGCGGACGTGACCATCGACGCGCGCACCTGCCTGGCGCTCGTGACCCGCGGCCACGCCGGGGACTTCGACTGCCTGCGCCTGCTGCTGCAGCGGCCGGTGGTGCCGCGCTACATCGGCATGATCGGCAGCCGCCGCCGGGTGCGCGCGGCGTTCGGGGCGCTGCTCGCGGTCGGCACCCCGCGCGCGCGCCAGGCGGTGCTCCGGGCCCCGATCGGTCTCGACCTCGGCGCGGAGACGCCGATCGTTCGAGATCGCCCTGAGCATCGCTGCCGAGCTGGTGCAGCTGCGCCGCGGCGGCTCGGGCCGACCGTTGAGCGAGCGGGAACAGGTGCTGGCCAGGCTGCTGCCCGACCGCGTGGAAGGCGAGGCGCCATGACCGCCCGACCGGTGCTGGAAGCGATCCTGGCGGCCGCCCGGGACGGCCGGCCGGCCGTGCTGGCCACGCTCGTGCGCCCGCGTGGCTCGGTG
>VEPF01000321.1 GCA_012027055.1 Gemmatimonadota bacterium
CTCGCGTTCCGGCGCCCGTGCCATCGTGAAGACCTTGACCCCTTTCGGTGAGGATGCCGACATGACCCGCCTTCCGCTCGGCCTGCTGGTGGTGCTCGCTGCCTTTTCCGTCACTGCTCCTGCCGTCGGTCAGCGCGCCACTCCGCCCTGCGTCGATCCCGCTGCCTGCACCGAGTTCGTCACGCTCGGCGGCGGGCCCGGGCGCTCGCTCGTGTATCGCAGCTACCCGCTGGACAAGCGCAACGAGGCCATTACCCACGTCGCGATCATCGTCCACGGCGCCAGCCGGGATCCCGACAACTACTTCCGCTCGGGCCTGGCGGCCGCGTTCCTGGCGGGGAGGCTGGAGAGCGCGCTCATCATCGCACCGCGCATGGCCTCGGGCGGTGATTCGCTCGCCCAGAACGAGATCAGCTGGGACAATACCTGGCGTTCCGGCGGGCTCTCGCCCACCCATCCCGCCGTGACCTCGTTCGACTTCCTCGACGAGATCCTGCGGAAGGTCGCGCGCAAGGATGTGTTCCCCAACCTCAAGGCCGTCGTCGTCACCGGTCATTCGGCGGGCGGCCAGGTCACCAACCGCTACGCGATGTCGAGCAAGGTGCACGACAGCCTGGGCGTGCCGGTGACCTACATCGTCTCCAACCCGTCCAGCTACGCGTACCCGACGAACGAACGGCCCACGGCCGCCGCGTGGCCGCTCGAGGCGAACGCGCCCGGGTTCATCCTGGAGACCGCGCCGGGAGCGCCCGCGTTCGGGTCCATGGGCGATGGGCGCGGCTGCACGATCTACGACCAGTGGCCCTACGGCTTCCAGAACCGCACCGGATACACGGCCAGCCTGAGCGATGACCAGCTCAAGCGGCAGCTCGCGACGAGGCCCGTGACCTACCTGCTGGGCCAGGACGACATCCTGCCGCTCAGCGGCTTCGACAGCTCCTGCGGCGCGATGGCGCAGGGGCCCACGCGGCAGGCCCGCGGCCAGGCCTATGCGAAGTACGTGAACGAGAAGCTGGGCGCGAAGCACCAGGTGGTCGTGGTCACCGGCTGCGGCCACAACGGTCGCTGCATGTACACGTCGGAGCCCGCCCTGCGCCTGCTGTTCCCGCAGTGATGACCACGGGGCAGGGCGGATTCCTCCGCCCTGCCCCGTGGCCGACACCGCGCGTTCGAGCTGGCCGCGGCGCCGCGCGCGGTATCAGGGATGCGCGCCCCCCACCAGCGCCGTGAACGGCCAGACGTAGGCCTGCAGCGTCACCAGCAATCCCACCAGGCAGGCCAGCGCGATGGAGTGGAAGAACACGTAGCGCAGGATGTCGCCTTCGTGGTCGAACCAGCGCGTCGCGGTGGAGGCGACCACGATCGACTGCGCATCGATCATCTTGCCCATCACCCCGCCGGTGCTGTTGGCCGCGCCCATCAGGTTGGGGTCGAGGCCGAGCTGCTGCGCGGCTACCTTCTGCATCCCGCCGAACAGCACGTTGCTCGACGTGTCCGAGCCGGTGAGCGCCACGCCCAGCCAGCCCATGAGCGTGCCGAAGAACGGGTAGAGTACCCCGGTGTTGGCGAACGCCAGGCCGAGCGTGGTGTCGGTGCCGGAATAACGCGTGAGCGTGCCGAGCGCGAGCATCAGCACGATGGTGAGCAACGAGAACTTCACCACCAGGAGCGTGCGCCAGTACGTCGCGAGCAACGCCCGGGCACGGTACTTCGCCACCAGCCCGCCGACCACTGCGGCGGTGAAGATGGCGGTGCCGGTGGCCGAGAGCAGCGAGAAGGTGTAGACCGCGGCCTCGCGGCGCGGTTCGGGCACCACCGGCGGCATCTTCTCGATGACATCATGCAGCCCGGGGATCGGGAACGCGGGCGCGAAGATGCCGTTCAGGAACGCCTTGACCGGCGGCAGCCCCCAGATGAAGACGAACACCGACAGGAAGGCCCAGGGCAGCCACGCCCGGATCACGGCGGCACGCGGGTGCTGCACCGGCTTCGTTGCCACGTGTCCCAGGCCGCCGTCTCGCTCGTGGCCCTTGAGCGACACGGAGGTCCACACCGTCCGCGGCCGCCACACGCGCAGGAACCCCACGAGCGCCACCATGGACACCACGGACGCGATCACGTTCACCAGCTCGGGCCCGATGAAATTGGAGACCAGGAACTGCGGGATCGCGAAGCTCAATCCGGTCACCAGGATCGCGGGCCACACCTCCCACATGCCCTTGCGACCCGCGAAGGCCCAGACCAGCCAGAACGGCACCAGCACCGAGAACAGCGTGAGCTGCCGGCCGATGATGCTCGAGAGCACGTGCGCGTCATAGCCGTGCACGGTGGCGAGCGTGATGATCGGCGTGCCGAGCGCCCCGAACGCCACCGGCGCGGTGTTCGCGATCAGGCTCAGGCCCGAGGCCGCCAGCGGCGAGAAGCCCAGGCCGATCAGGATCGCCGCGGTCACCGCCACCGGCGTGCCGAATCCCGCGGCGCCCTCGAAGAAGGCGCCAAACGCGAACGCGATCAGCAGCAGCTGCAGGCGCCGGTCCTCGGTGATCCCGCCGATCGAGTCCTGCAGGATGGCGAAGCTGCCGTTCTGCAGTGTGAGCTGGTGTATGAAGATCACGTTCAGCACGATCCAGCCGATCGGCAGCAGGCCGGTGAGGCCGCCCAGGAACGCGGCCCGCCCCGCCAGGCCGGCCGGCATCTGGTAGGCGAACACCGCCACCAGGAGCGCCGTGAGCAGCCCGGCCGCCGCCGCCACGTGCGCCTTCGCGTGCAGCAGGCCGAGGCTTCCGAGCAGCACCACCACGGGCAACGCGGCCAGCACCGTGGAGATGTACATGTTGCCGAGCGGATCGTATACCTGTGGCCAGGTCATCATCGTCTCCGGTGTGGCGCGCGCCCCCGTGGCGTCGGCAGGTGCTGGCGTCTGGGAATCTGTTGCAGCGACTCCGGCGGGCCAACGGCGGGTCCCGCCCCGGGGTCACAACCAGAGCCCCGGCCGTGGGCAATCTACGGTCGGGCGCGGCAATGCGAGAGTGGCAGCCGTACCGGGCTGGAAATCGCCCCTGCCGGCGTGGTCGGGCCACCTGGGCGATGATGCCTGGCCGGCGGCGGCGCAGCCCATGCCGCTGCCATCGACGGCGCGGGTGCCAGCGGCCGGGGCGCGGCCGCGCTTCCTACCAGGCGAGGCGCCCGCGTTCCGTCCACGGCCGGACCGATCCGGCCAGGTTCTCGAGCGCGGGCCGATAACCGGGCGCCAGCTGACTGGCGACCAGGTACTGCGTGCGGGCTTCGTTTCGCCGGCCTCCCAGCTCGGAGAGGATGCCCAGCAGGTTGAACCCTTCGGGTCTGGATGGATCCAGCGCGACCGCAGCGCGCGCGTGCCGGCGGGCTTCCCGGAGGTCACGGCTCTCGAGACAGTTGATGGCGCGCTGCAGTGCGTGCCGGAAACGGCGGTCCGCTGGAGATATCCCTTCGTCCGACGGCACCGGAACCGGTTCGGTGCGGGCTATGGCCGCGTCCACGTCCGGGCCTCCCCAGCCCAGGTGCATGGCCAGCACAAACTCGATGTGGGCCGCGGCGCCATCGCCCGCCTGCTCGAGGATCTCGGCCAGCACCCGGTGTGGTTCGGGGTTGGCGAAGTCGAGTCGTACGGCCGCCTCGGCGGCCTGCCTGGCCCGCTCGAGGTTGCCCTCGGCGCGGCCGGCCAGGGCAGCGGCGAGCTGCGCCTGCCGCTCGGACGCGCACACCGCCCGCTGTTGCTCGTTCAGTGCCGCAACCAGCTGCTGGAAATCCTCGGGTGCGAATGCCTGTGCGAGCGCCGCTGCCACGGCATCCCGCAGGACCGGTCCGGGGGTTTCGGCGCGTTGCATGGCCGCGACCAGGGCCGTGGCAAGCTTGCGTGTGGCAGCGGGGGCGATCGGGGTGGCTCTCATGCGTGACCTCCTGCCGGTGCCGCCACCAGCGCGGGTGCACGGGTCTCGCGATCGAGCACGCGCACCGGCAGCACCATGGCATTCATGCCGGCGAACTGGAGCCGGCGCTGTAGACGATAGGCGGTCTGGTTGTGCAGGATCCGGCCGAACCAGGGCTCCCGCTCGAAGATCAGCCGGCCCAGGAAGAAGATCGACCGGGGGTAGCGCCGCACGACCTCGCGGGCGACCTGTTCGCCCGCGTCCATGGTCTCGGTGGCCATGATGAGGCGCGTGTCAGCGGACAGTCCGAGCCGGCCAGCCAGCTCGACGTACTTCTGCAGGCTCGCCTCGGTCTCCGCCCGCAACCGCTCCACTTCCCCCACACCCTTCATCACCGCGGCATCGATTACGCCGACCGAGACGAAGACGACATTCGCGAAATGCCCGGGGAACAGCCGCAGCACCGTGAGCAGCGAGTGCACGCCCAGACCGCCGAAGCCGGAGACGAAGAGCACGGCCGTGGGTCTGCGCGTGTCCGGTGGGGCCGCGTCGTCAGCGCGGTGCAACGCGAGTACGGGCAGCAGTTCATCGAGCGAGCGGAGCCGGCGCAGCACGTCGCGATAGTGGCGGCGGATCGCGAAGCACAGGGCAACGACCGAGCTGGTGGCCACCAGCGTCACCCAGCCGCCGCGTTCGAATTTCTCATAGAGGGTGCCCGTCAGGATGGCCACGCAGAGGATCAGCGCGCTGCCGTTGATGGCCAGTCCGCTCAGGGCGTCCCGGCGTGTGCGCCGCACCGCCAGCCAGTGCCGCACCATCGCCAGCTGCGAGAGCGAGAAGGTGACGAAGATGTTGATCGCGTACATCGTCACCAGCACCGTGATGTTGCCGCGCGCATAGAGCAGCGTGGCGAGCGCGGCCCCGCCCATCAGCAGCACGCCATCCTGCACGGTGAGCCGCTCCGAGAGCTGCACGAAGCGGTGTGGCAACCAGTGGTCGCGCGCCATGTTGGCCATCACCCGCGGTCCGTCCAGGAAGCCGGCCTGCGCGGCCACGAACAGCAGCGCGGCTTCCGCGAACAGCGTGATCGCCACGAAGCCGTGGCCGAGCCCTAGCCCGCCCACGGTCCAGCCGCCCGCGAAACGCCCGGCGAGGACGGCGTTGAGGGTCTTGCCCGGCTCCGGCCGCACGTCGTAAAGCAGGTACAGCAGCAGCAGCCCCCCCGCGGTCAGTGCCAGCGAGACCGCGATGTAGCGCATGGTCCGGCGCGCGGTTTCCACCTTCGGCTCGCGCATGATGGGCACGCCGTTGGAGACCGCCTCGATGCCCGTATAGGTGCCGCCGCCCATCGAATAGGCGCTCAGGAACAGGCCGAACATGCCGGCCGCGCCCAGCGTCCCGAGGCCGGTGTGGAACCCGTGCGAGACGTCCGCGGCCACGCGCGGGAGCTGGTCGAGGTGAGCGCCAATGCCGCCGAAGACCAGCGCGACGTGCGTGACGTTGAAGAGGCCGAAGATGGGAGCGAGCACCAGCACCGACTCCTTGACGCCCCGCAGGGTGAGCAGCACCAGCAGCCCGACCGCGAGCAGCTCGAGGGGCAGCTTCAAGGGCAGAACGTGGACCGGGGCCAGACTGAAGAGCTGATCTCCCGCCGAGGCAATGGACACGGAGATCGTGAGCACGTAATCCACCAGGAGGGCAGCCCCCGAGACCACTCCGAACCCGGGTCCGAGCAGCTCGGTGGCGACGGTGTACCCGCCGCCGCCAAAGGGGAAC
>VEPF01000005.1 GCA_012027055.1 Gemmatimonadota bacterium
GGATCCACCCCAGCAGACCAAGCCATCTGACCGCCGCAGAACGCGTCTTCATCACCCGCCTCACCGTTGCGCGTACAGCGGCGGCAGATCGGCAACGCTGTCCAGGATGAATTCGGGCGCCGCGGCAGCGAGTGCCGCCCGCCCTTGCGTGCCGGTCAGCACCGATACCGTCCAGGCCCCGGCGTTGCGCCCCTCCGCCACGTCCACCACGGTGTCGCCCACCTTGAGCACCTGGCGCGGATCCGCGATGCCGAAGCGCGCCATCACGTCCCGGATCATGCCCGGGTCCGGCCGGCCTGCGCCGATGGTGGCCGTGCTCTCCACGTAGTCCAGCAGTCCCTGCGCCAGCCAGCCCACGCCGGCCACGAACGCGTCGATCAGCTCGCGCGGGGCGCCGCTGCCCACGCCCACCCTGATGCCGCGCTGGTGCAGGAACCGGAACGTGGCCGCCGCGCCCGGCACCTCGGTCATCGCCCCGGCCTGTTCCAGCAGCCGCCGGTTCAGGCGCGCGCACAGCCCGGTTACTTCCGCCCCGGTGACGGCCGGCACCGGCCGCCACACCTGCAGCAGGTCCCGGATCGCGTGCTCGTGGTCGCGGCCCCGCTCGGCGGCCAGCACGGCCTCGGGGATCGTGGCGCCCGCTTCCCGCAGCCCACCGTCGAGGGCGCGCACCACAAGCGAATCTCCGGGAGGCCCGTCCCGCACGGTGGTGCCGGCCAGGTCGAAAAGGACGAAACGGATGTCCGCGCGTGTGATATCTGCGTTCATGCCTGCAGTACCTGCTCGGAGTATGGGCTGGACCGGCACTCCACCGGTCCGCGAGCGGGGAGAATCCTACCCTCGCGCGCGCTCGCCGGCGACTCTGCCGGGCGCGCGCCTATCGCAGCTCATCCTCCGAGGTGACGCAGATCCCGAGCTTCCGGAGCAGGCCGTCCGCGATGTCGTAGATCCAGCCATGCAGCGTGAGGGACTGGCAGCGCGCCCAGGCATCGCGCACCACCGTGGTGTGGCCGAGGTTGCGCACCTGCTCGAGCACGTTCAGCTCGCACAGCCGCTGGTGACGCGCGCTCTCATCCGGCAGCGCGTCCAGCTCCGCCTGGTACTTGCGCCGCACGTCCTGGATTGGCCGCAGCCAGTTGTCCACCAGTCCCAGCCGGTCCCCGCGCAGTGCCGCCAGCACGCCGCCGCAGCCGTAGTGGCCGCACACGATGATGTGGCGCACGCGCAACTCGTCGACCGCGAACTGGACCACGGAGAGGCAGTTGAGGTCCGTGTGCAGAACCACGTTGGCGACGTTCCGGTGCACGAACAACTCGCCGGGCAGGAGCCCCACGATGTCGTTCGCGGGCACGCGGCTGTCGGAGCAGCCGATCCACAGGTACTCGGGGCTCTGCTGCCGCGCGAGCCGCGCGAAGAAGTCCGGGTCCCGGCGGGTGGCCTCGGCCGCCCACGCGCGGTTGTTCTCCAACAGCTCGTTCAGTTGCCGCATCCTCGAGTCTCCGTCGCGTGGCACGCCATGCCGCGGCTCATTCGGGCAACCGCGCGCAATAGAGCCCGCGGAGGCCGCCGCCTGGCTCGTGGTACTCCGCCTCCAGGCCCGCGGCCGCGAACGCGTCCGTCATCTCGGCGCGGGTCCGGAGCTGCAGGCAGTGTCGCTCATAGCGGTGCTCGATGCCCGCCGGCGAGGCGGCGAGGTAGTGGAAATCGATGAGCGACGTCGTGCCCTCCACGCCCGCGTGGCTCACCCGGGTGACGAGCCCGTTCCCGAGCGCGGCGGAGAGCTGCGTCACGCGCCCGGGCTGCCACTGCTCGGGCTCGAGCCACGGTTCCACCAGGATGAGCCCGCCCGCGCCGGTGTGCGCCCGGAAGCAACGCAGTGCTCGCACCAGCGCGGCCCGTTCCGGCAGGTAGCCGATCGAGCCGAACAGGCAGGCGACGACGTCGTAGCGAGCGTCCAGCGCGAAGTCCGCCATGTCCCCGACCGCGAACCGTCCGCCGGGAACCTTGGCCGCCGCGAT
This sequence comes from Gemmatimonadota bacterium, assembly GCA_012027055.1. Taxonomy (GTDB): domain Bacteria; phylum Gemmatimonadota; class Gemmatimonadetes; order Longimicrobiales; family RSA9; genus VEPF01. Next base: position 2,019 of record VEPF01000005.1, read on the forward strand.
CGCCACGAAGCCCGGCTCGACGTCCAGCCCGTCCACGCGGAAGGCGCCGTCCGCCGCCAGCCACTTTGCGTGTTCACCGGTGCCGCACGCCACGTCCAGCAGCGTGGCCGCGCGCGGCGAGCGCGCACGGATGAACGCCGCCAGGCCACGCGCTTCGGCCCGGTAATCCTTGACCTGCGCGTAGAGCGCGTCGTACCACTCGCAGGACGCGGAGAACACGCCGCCTCGCTCAGGACGCTGGCCGGCGCGCGGGATTGCCGAACGCCCAGGCCATGACCAGCGCGGCCAGCAGCCACGATCCGAGCTGAAAGGCGGCGATCGCGAGTGCGGTGGCCGCAGGGTAGCCCCCGATGCCGAAATCCGGCAAGTCGCCGGTCACACACAGCAGCAGGCCCACCAGCGCGATGAAGCCGACCCGGCGCCAGTACCGCTCCTGCACCCGTGTCCCGGCCAGCCCGAGCAGCCAGGCGGCCAGCAGCGCCGCGGCAAACCTGAGGGCCAGTCCCGCGAGCATGCCGGGCCCCGCAGCCTCGTGACCGACTCCGCCGTAGCGGACCCCGAAGACCGGCTGGCCGGGCGGGAACTCGTGATTGGCATCGAGGGCCGGGTTCACCAGGTACGCTCCGGGCTCGGTGATCGCGGCCTTGAGGACGTCGTATACGGCCCGTTCCTCCTCGAGCCAGCGCATCTGCGTGCGCGCCGCGAAGCCGAACCCGGCGTTGCCAATGAACGCCCAGGCCGTGAGCGCGATGCCGCCTGCAACTCCGGCCAGCAGGATGCGCCTGAGCATGCTATCCCCCATCCGTTCGGGTGCGCTGTCACTTGCCGCGCTGGTAGGTCCCCACCAGCTCGCCCTGCCCGAGCACGTGCCCCGCCATGGCCTTCTCGAGCTCCGCCTTGGTCGGCCGGTCGAGTCCGGTCAGGAGCGTGTCCAGCGCGAACAGCTTGTGGAAGTAGCGGTGCCGGCCGATGGGCGGACACGGCCCGCCATAGCCGGTGCGGCCCCAGTCGTTGACTCCCTCGCGCGCGCCCGGCGGCAGTCCGCCCGGCGAGGCGGCTTCCGTCAGGCCGGGCGCGGTGGGCGGGATGTCATACAGCACCCAGTGTACCCAGGTGCGCTTCGGGGCGCGCGGATCCGGCGCATCGGGGTCGTCCACGATCAGGGCCAGGCTGCGCGTGCCCGCGGGCAGGTCGCGCCACGTGAGCGGCGGCGAGCTGTTGCGGCCATCGCACGTGTACTTCGGCGGCATGCTCCCGTTGGCCGGGAAAGCGGGCGAGCTGATGGTGATGGCAGGCATGGTGGCCTCCTGCCGGCCGCTGGCGCTGCCGGTGGCCGGCGCGTGCTGCGGTTCGCCGCCGCAGGCCAGGAGCCATGCGGCGGTGGCAATGACGGCGCTGCGCACGGCTCACTCCGGGGTGGCAGCGCCCGGTGGTGCCGGCTCGGCCGGGATGGCGCTCCAGTTGCGCCGGAAGTTGTCGCCCAGGTCGAAGATGAAGTCCCGCGCCGCGACCACCTTGCCGCCGTCCAGCGTGATCATCGTGACCCCGGCATTGTGACCTTCGCGGCCGTCCCGGTTGATCAGCCGGACGTCCCACTGCACGGCGGCCACGTTGGTGCCCACCAGGTCGAAGATGTTCTGCACGCAGACGTGGCGGACCGTGAACTCGATGGTCGGGAATTGCTCGAAGAAGCGGCGGAACCAGCTCTCCACCGCGGCAATGCCGCGGAACGTGCCGCTCTCCGGGATGTCGCCCGGGTAGACGAATTCACCGCCCGTGCGCCAGGCTGCCATGAACCTGGCCAGGTCGTGGCGGTTGAGGGCATCGAACGCGCCTGCCAGTGCCCGTTTCGCTACCAGTGCTCCGATCATGTCGGCCTCCGGAAGGAACGGTGATCCAGCTCAAGGCTGCGGATCCGCTTCAGCCGCATCGGCTGCGGCCCTGCATTCGCTGTCCGACGACGTCGCTCCGAGCGTGTCCGCGGACCCCGCGTGCTCGCGGTAGGCGGATCCTGCCGCCCCCCACCGGCCCACGTGCCGGGCCAGTGCGCGGGTGAGGTAATCCCAGACCAGCGTGGCCGTGACCACGATGACCAGCAGCAGCGTCACGGTCAGGCTGGCGCCCAGGAACAGCGCCAGGCCCATGCCGACGCCGTCCAGGTGGATCCCGGCCAGCAATCCCGCCGCGCCCGCGAACAGGTTCACCAGCACGAAGGCCCATACGAACTCCTTCAGGTACGAACGGGTCGGCTGCTCCGGCCGCTCCATGGCGGGCTAGTCCGGATGCGCGCGCAGCCTGGCCCGCAGCGCCGGGTGCGTGCGCCACAGGAACAGGCCCATGGTGATCACGGCCACGGCCGTGGCGAACGCGACCAGCCAGGGCGACAGCCCGCCGGCTGCCATGTCGGGCAGCCAGAGCGTCAGGCCGAGCGCGTGGAGCAGCACGAAGAGCAGCGCCACCAGGCCGATGTACCACAGTTCCGGCCCGCGCTCCGCGAGCGCGACCAGCCAGGTCAGGAAGATCCCGAACAGGAGCATGACCAGCAGGTGCGCGCCGTTGAACGCCAGCACCGGCCCGGGCCAGGGCTCCAGCACGACCGTGGGATCGCTCACGTCGTAGAAGAGCAGTGCGCCCAGCATGCCGGCGGTGTGGAACGGGGGCCGCCCCTGCAGCAGGTCGCCGGCCGCGACCACCAGCACGATGGTGGCGTAACCGATGAAACCGGCCAGCAGGCCATCGGAGAGGATCGCGCGCGCCCTGGCTGTCATGAGGGACCTCCTTCCGGACGGAAAGAGCGGGACCGAGCTGCCGGTCGTGGCGGCAATTCGAAGATAGATGCGCCCCGGACCGGCACAACGACCGGGGCGCGCGTGACGGGCCGCCGTTTCAGCGGCCGCTGTCGCCGCCCGGGCGCGGGAGCGTGAGCTGCAGCCCGAGCGACGCCAGCGACTGCCGTCCGAGCACCGGGTAGCGCTCCCAGCGCAGCTCGGCCACGGGCGCGAGCAGCGGGATCAGCTCCACGGCCACGCCGAAGAGCACGCCGTTCGCGAATCCGGTCCCGGCCTCGTTGCGCCACCAGCCGATGCCGGCGCCCAGGTAGGGGCGCAAGCGGGACTCCCGGCTGCCTCCGTCCAGCAACACGCCCGCGAGCCAGGCGGTGCCGTCGCTCAGGCAGACCGGGTTTTCCGGGATGCAGTCGATGCCCAGCTCGAACTCCGACCGCGAGACCCAGGGCGTCAGGCGCGCGAGTGCCGGCACCTCGATGCGGACGCCGGTGCTCGTGACCCCGGCTCCGATACCACCCAGCGCCCAGGCCAGCGACGGCGTGATCCGGGCCAGCGGGCGCGGGGCCGGACGGACATCAAGGAGGCGGGGGTGAGGTCCGCCAGAGGCCGATCAGCACCAGGTCGCACAGCAACACCGCCACGCCTGCCCGCCACAGCGTGTCCCCCATGACCCCGCCCGCGAAGAACGCCGAGGCAATCAGGCACACCACCCCGGCTGCGAACAGCCCAACTTGCAGAGCTCGCATCGTCCCCTCCCCGGTAGAAAGCCCCTCGAGCGCAATCCGCCGCAGCCGCGCGCACCCGGCGCGGGC
>VEPF01000338.1:0-4404 GCA_012027055.1 Gemmatimonadota bacterium
TGTACGGCATCAGAGTCGCCACGATGACGGCGACGTACTCCGCCACTTCGCCGCCGCCGTACCGCTCGTTCCGCCACGGCGAGAGCTCGGCGATGCGCTGCGGGCCGCCATGGTCGATGCCGACCACGATGGCTCCGCGATCGCCAGCGGCCGCGAGGCTGTCGAGCGTCTCGTCGATGCCCCATTCGCCCGCGTACGCAGTGGCGGCATCGAACAGGTTCTGGCCGTCCGGCATGTAGAGCACCGGATAGCGCTCGCTCCCGTGCGCATAACCGGGCGGGAGATAGAGCCACACCCGGCGGGTGCGGCCGAGCTGCGGGATGGCGAACGCGGTGTCGATGACCGACACGCCCGGACCCGCCGTGGACACGCGCACGCGCGGCGCCTGCGGATCGCGCCAGCCCTGAACTGCTCCCGTCCACCGGGCGGCACCCGTGTCCGGGACCGGGAACGCGCGGTTGGTGATGTCGTTGCCCCCGGCATCCACCTCCACCGCGTCCCACGAACCCAGCGTGAACTTGAACTCGATGGGCCCGCGCACGGCCGCCGGCAGCACGATCGAATACGAGCCCCGCGCGGTCCGCTGCAGCACGTAGTCCGGCGCGGCCGGGTTCCAGCCGTTGAACGAGCCCGCCACGTGGATGGCGGCCTGCGCCGGCGTGGCGGCCGGGACCTCGAGCACGATGGTGAGCTGCGCTTCCGCCGGTCTGAGCGGCGCGGCCAGGGCTGGCAGCAGCGGGAGCAGCACCGCCAGGGCGCGACCGGCACCAGGGCCCGGGCGCCGGGCTCCCGCCGGGTGCAGCCAGTGCCGCCTGGCCATTGATCTCCCTCCGTCGCGCGCCTCGTCGGCCTGCAACATACGCGGTGAGTCGCGGGCGCCGAAATGAGGCGGCGGCCCCCCCATCGCGGGGCGGTTCCGCGCCGGCATGGCTTTGGCGCGTTCCGCCATGGCTCCACCGGCAGGCCACTCACATCTTCCCGGCCATGGACGCCGAACTCATTGCCCGCTTCGACCGGATCGACCGGTTCGCGGCCGACATGATCGCCCGGATCGACCGGTTCGAGACCGACGTGACCGCCCGGATCGACCGATTCGAGACCGAAACATCTGCGCGACTCGACCTGATCGCGGAGGCACTGGTCCGGGTGGAGCAGCGCGTGGAAGCGGTCGAGCAGCGGCTGGAAGCGGTCGAGCAGCGGCTGGATGCGGTCGAGCAGCGGCTGGATGCGGTCGAGCAGCGCCTGGATGCGGTCGAGCAGCGCCTGGATGCGGTCGAGCAGCGGATGGATGCGCTCGAGCAGGGCCTGGACGTGCTCGGCCGGCACATGGCCGGGCTCGATCAGCACATGGCCGGGCTCGATCAGCGCGTGGCCGGACTGGAGCAGTCGCTGGCAGCGCTGCGCGCCGAGCTGGCGGACGGACTGCAGGGGATCGACGAACGCCTGCGAACCGTGCATCAGCGGCTGGCCGCCATCGAGGTGCGCACGGCCGCGGTGGAACAGAGCGTGGCCGGGCTGGGCAAGCAGCTGGGCGGGTTTGCCAGGCAGCTGAGCGGTTTCGACGATGGACTGGGCGGCATACGCGGTGAGCTGAATGCCGTCCGTGTTCGCCTGGGAGGTGCCGAGCCGCGCCTGGCGGAACTGGCCGGCCGGGTGGATGCGCTGGCGGAGGATCTACGCCAGCGCTTCCGGGTGCTGACCGGAAACGCCGCCAATGCCGACGCGGCAGCCCGCGGCGGGATCAGGAACCGCTGACGGGCTTCACGACCCGCAGGGTGTTGCCGTCGTCCTCCATCTCGAAGAACCGGATGCGCTGGCCCGGCCCGGAGTTCGGGCTGTGCAGCGACATGATGAGCTGGCCGTCGAAGGTGGTGAACAGCATGGGGTGACCGCCATCGTCGCGGTACACCGGCTCGGCCTGCTGCACCCAGGGCCCGGCGAGCTTGCCCGACGCCGAGATCGCGATGCCCGTGGTGTAGCCGGTCTCGCTGAAGCTGGACCAGAGCATGAACAGCTTGCCGGACCTGCTGCGGTAGAGGTACGGGCCATCGGTGACCCAGCAGCCGTAGTCCTTCGAGCGCCGCGCCCACGGGCCGTCGCTGCCCCGGAAGAGGACTTTGGGTTCGCCGGCGAGCTTCGACAGGTCGGCCTCGAGCGGCACGTACGCAATCGCGCCGTCCACGATCTGCACCCACTCGTGGCTGTAGACCATGTAGGGCACGCCGTCCTCCACCCAGAGCGTGCCATCGAGCGTCATCATGGCCTGCGGGAGCGTGGGCTCGCCGGCGAACGGCCGGAACGGGCCGAGCGGCGACTCGCTCACCAGCACCTGCGAGCCGCGGCGCACGCGTGGCAGCCAGTTGAACCAGGACTGCCACTGCTCCGGCAGCTGCCTGTCGGTGTCGAACGTGAGGAAGAGGTAGTACCTGCCGCCGTACGCGTGCAGCTCGGGCGCCCAGATGCTGCGGATGTTGACGTCGCTGCCCCACAGGCCGGCCGGTGTCTGGAAGATGCTGTGCGGCCCCTCCCAGGTGACCAGGTCCTTGCTGGTGTAGGCGCGCACGGACGCGCCGCGACCGGAGGCCACGATGTAGTACGTATGCGACGTGGGGTCGGGCAGCACGCTCGCGTCCCGCATCATCACGTCCGCGAGCCGGACCTGCGTGATTTGCGGCGGCGGCGGCGGGCTCTGCTGCTGTTGCGCGCGGGCCGGGCCGGCGAGGGCCGCGGTCGCGGCGAGCACGAGGCACGCCGCGCCCGTGCGGGCGCCGGCGTCGCTCACGCGTCCGCCTTCCGCCGCGTGATCCGGGCGCGCGAGCCGGCGCCGGCGTTCTGCAGGATGTAGGTGATGTGCGCCTTGCCGGTCCAGCCGGCGGGCGCGTGGGTCCGCAGGTCGAGTGGGAAGCGCGCGAGGTCCGTCACCTTCACGACCTCATCCGCCTGCTTCTCGGTGCCCCAGGGCACGACCGCGTCGCGTTTCCTGTCGAACAGGTCGGTACCGCGGTACGGCCCGTGGAAGAGCACGCCCTTCACGTACCGGCCGTCCACCTGGTAGTCGACGCGCCCGCCGAGCAGACTGTTCCGGTCGAGCCGTTGCAGCTGCCCTTCGACGTCCACGGTGGCGGCGAGCACGTCCGGCAGGCCATCGGCGACGACGCCCACCTGCTGGTCCGCGGTGGCGGCGGTGGCCATGCCCAGCCGGGCGATCCAGGTCTTGCGGTCGAAGTCGGACCAGGAGGTGGTGCCGCGCTCCGGATACCAGTGGTTCACCTTGAGCACCTTCGCGACCGGCACGGGCCGGAGATCCGACTGGCCGGAGCCGTCGCTGATCTCGATGGCGATGATGCCGTGCTCCGGGATGATGTGGTCCACGTAGGACCAGTCGCCCAGCGCCACGTTCGGGAAGGTGTCCACCGGCACCAGGTTCTCCTCGGCGCCATCGCCCCAGCTGGCGTGCGTGCTGTCGATCCGGAACACCTGCACGTTGCCGCGCGCGAACGGGATACCTTTCAGGTGCACGTCGATCCGGCGCCGGTACGGGTCCGGGTTCCAGATCAGCACGTGCGCGTTGTGCGCGTCCGCCGAGGCCATGGCCTCGAGCGGCCCGACGGACGTGACCTGCTTCCGGTCCACGGGCATGCGCCCGTAGAGCTTCCAGGCGTTGAACACCGCCTTGCGGTGCCCGGTCGCGGAGATCAGGCCCATGCACGTGGTGCTGGTGGCCCGCCCCGGGTCCATGTACCACGCCCAGCTCACGGAGGTGAGCTCGGGACGGGAGAGCAGCACGTCGAAGTCCGCGAGCAGCTGCTGCGCGCCCTGGTAGGTGGCGCGCACGTCATCGTTCCGGCACCAGGGCTCGATCAGGTCCGCGGAGTGCCACTCGTCCAGGATCATGGAGGTGCGCTTGAAGTGCGCGAACCGGTTCAGGCTGGCGGCCACCTTGTCGATGGAGTTGAGCGCGAGCTGGCCGCTGCCGTAGTGGTGGAACGTGAACGCGTCCATAGGCAGCTGCGCCTGCGCGACGAACTCCGGGAACGTGCGGTGCCACACCAGCTCCGGCGCGGAAGCCATGCCGGCGATCGTCGCATCCGGATTGACGGAGAGCACCGCCTCGACGGTGGCGCGGTAGACCTGCTGGAATTCCTCGGGTGTGCCGCTGTAGAACTGGTAGAGACCGTCCGCCTCGTTCCACACCTCGTCGATGCCGAACGGGATCTTGAGCTCCTGCACGTAGTGTTGCGCGACCCGGGTGATGATCTCCTTCCACTTGCCGATGTCCTTGGGCGCGCGCGAGTCGCGGTTCCGCTGCACCGTGGTGTCCTGCAGCGGGAACGGGTTGTAGCTGTAAGCGCCCAGCAGCCGGACGTCGTACTTGTTGAGCTCGGTGACCATGTGGTCGAGCGG
>VEPF01000338.1:4414-5581 GCA_012027055.1 Gemmatimonadota bacterium
TAGCTGTAGGCTCCGAGCAGGCGGACGTCGTACTGCGCCAGCGCGGTGACCATGCGGGCGAGCGGCGCGAAGTTGTAGATCAGGTCGTCGGGCGTGCCGTCGATCATGCGGTTGAGGCCGAACCCCGAGCCCCGGCGCCCCCAGGCCAGCTCGATCCGGTAGGTCTCCAGGTTCAGCTCCCTGATCAGCGGCACGTTCTGGTCGAACTGCGCGCGCGTCGGTCCGACCGGGTCGTAGACGTTGAACTTGGTCTTGAGGAGGGGCCGGTCCATGCCGGTCGCGAAGTCTACGTGGACCTCGTTGAGCACGAGCCGCGGCAGCTGCGCGGCCGCGGGTCCGGGGAGCAGGATGCAGGCGGCCAGCGCGGCCGCACGGGGCAGTGGTGACCTCATGGCACGTCCTCCCTGGTCAATGTACCGGCGCTGTGCCGGCGGATGCCGGCCCGCACCGTGGCGGGCGCGCTCCGAAGCATGCAGGATACTGCACGTGTGCTGACCTGACCACGGGAGCGGAGCATGGCCGCAGTGCTGAAGCTGTATCACACCGCCGCGGGCGTGGTGCTCGCGCGTGATGGCGAGCTGTTCGCGCCCGCCGGGTCCTGGGACGTGCTCATCAATCGCCCCGACCTCCACGAGTACCTGGCGACGCTCGAGCACGCCCGGCTCCCGTCCGGCTTCCGGCTGCCCGGCCTGCGCGCGCCCATCGACTCCCAGGAGGTCTGGGCCGCGGGCGTGACCTACTGGCGGAGCCGCACGGCCCGGATGGCCGAGGCGCGCGACACCGGCGGCAGCAGCTGCTACGACCGCGTGTACGAGGCCGTGCGCCCGGAGCTGTTCTTCAAGGCGCCGCCCTGGCGCGTGGTCTGGCCGGGCGGCTTCATCCGCGCGCGCCGGGACTCGCGCTGGACGGTGCCCGAGCCCGAGCTGGCCGCGTACTTCAACGGCAGGGGCGAGCTGGTCGGCTTCACCATCGGCAACGACGTGAGCGCCCGCGACATCGAGGGCGAGAACCCGCTCTACCTGCCCCAGGCCAAGATCTACGATGGCGCGTGCGCGCTGGGGCCCGCGCTGCTCGTCACCCCGGAGCCGCTGCCGCCGGAGACCACGATCGCGCTGCGCATCGAGCAGGACGGCGACGTCGCCTGCGAGGGCTCGACCACGCTCGCGC
>VEPF01000049.1 GCA_012027055.1 Gemmatimonadota bacterium
GGATGTGGCGGACGCGATCCGCGACGCCGGCGTGCCCGTCGTGCTGGATCCGATGCAGAACATCCCGAGCTTCGAGCAGCTGGGCACCACGCTGGAGAACGCCGCGCGCCTGCACGCCGGCGGCGTCCGGGTCGCCATCGCGAGTTTCACCGCGCACAACGCCCGCAATGTGAAGTACGCGGCCGGCAACGCGGTGGCCTACGGCCTGCCCTGGGACGCGGCGCTGGAAGCGGTGACCGTCAATCCGGCGCGGATCTTCGGGATCGACTCGTCGTACGGAACGCTCGAACCGGGCAAGGACGCGGACGTGGTCATCTGGAGCGGGGACCCCTTCGAGGTGACGACGACCGTGGAGGCCGTGTTCATCGAAGGCAACGAGATGCCGAAGGACAACCGACAGCTCGAGCTGCTGCGCCGGTACCGGCACCTGGACCCTGCGGTGCCGCCGGCGTACCGGTACTGAGCAACACGACCCGCGGGGGGCCGGCCTTGCCTCGGGCCAGCCCCTCCGCGGATCTTCCGCCGCTGGTAGCCTCCCAAAACCGAGAGACCGCAATGCGCCATCACGCCGCCGCCCTGATCCTGCTCTCCAGCTCGCTCGCGAACCCGGCAGGCGCGCAGCAGGTGCGCCAGCTCACCGCGGCCGATTATGCGCGCGCCGAGCGCTTCCTCGCGCCGGGCGTGACCTCGCTGGTGAGCGGCACCGTCTCCGCTCCGCTCTGGATCGAGGGCGCGCGGCTGGCCTACCGGGTGACGACGCCGCGCGGCTCCCGGTTCATGGTCGCGGACCCCGCGCGCCGGACGCATGCGGTGCTGTTCGACCACGAGCGGCTGGTGGCAGCCCTCGGTGCGGCCAGCGGGCAGGCGGTCGAGCCGGCTCGGCTCCTCCCCCAGGCGTTCGAGCTAGCGCAGGACGGCCGCTCGATCACGGTCATGCTGCGGAACCGCCGCTGGCGGTGCGACCTCGTGACCTACGCCTGCGCCACGCCCGACTCTACGGCGTCCGCCCCTGCCCCGCCCAATTCCATTACCTCGCCGGACGGCCGGTGGGCGGCGTACATTAAGCAATACAACCTCTGGGCGAGAGACCTCGCGTCCGGCCGCGACGTGCAGCTCACCACCGACGGCATCGAGGACTTCGGCTACGCCACCGACAACGCCGGCTGGACGCACAGCGACCGGCCGGTGCTCACCTGGTCGCCCGACTCGCGCCGCATCGCGACCTTCCAGCACGACGGCCGCGGCGTGAGCGAGATGTACCTGGTGAGCACCAACGTCGGCAGTCCCCGGCTGCAGCAGTGGAAGTACCCGCTCCCCGGCGACAGCGTGATCTTCCGCATCAGTCGCGTGATCATCGATCTGCCGGGCGAGTCGTCCGGGCCGCGCGTGGTGCGGTTGCAGCTGCCGGCGGATGCGCACCGGTCCACGGTCTCCGATCACGTCGCTTGCGCCGGCAACTCCGTCTGCGACCTGCAGTGGTATCCGGACGGCTCGCACGTTGCGTTCGTGTCCAGCTCGCGCGATCACAAGCACGCCTGGTTCCGCGTGGCGGACGCGCGCACTGGCGAGGTGCGCACGCTGTTCGAGGAGCGCTCGGAGACGCAGGTCGGGGATGCGTCGCTCAACGAGCAGCTGTGGCGGGTGCTGCCGGCCAGCAACGAGGTGATCTGGTGGTCGGAGCGCGACGGCTGGCTGCACCTGTACCTGTACGACCTCACTACCGGTCAGCTCAAGAATCGGATCACTAGCGGCGAGGGCGTGGTGAACGAGCTCGTGCGCGTGGACGAGCAGGCGCGGGCGATCTACTTCCTGGGATCGGGCAAGGAGCCGGGTCGCGATCCGTACTTCCAGCACCTGTACCGGGTCGGACTCGACGGGCGCAGGCAGCAGTTGCTGACGCCGGAGGACGCGAATCACGGGGTGTCGCTCTCGTCCGACGGCCGGTACTTCATGGACACCTACTCGACGCCCGACACGCCGCCCATCACCGTCCTGCGCGATCGCAACGGGCGCGTGCTGCAGGCGCTCGAGCACGCCGACATCTCCCGGCTGCTTGCGACCGGCTGGAAGCCGCCCACCCGCATCACGATGAAGGCGCGCGACGGTCAGACCGACATCTACGGGCTGATGTACACGCCCACCGCACTCGACTCCGCGCAGCGCTACCCGATCATCGACTACATCTATCCCGGCCCGCAGTCGGGCAGCGTCGGCCCGCGCAGCTTCGCACCGGCGCGTTCCGATCACCAGGCGCTTGCCGAGCTGGGCTTCGTGGTGGTGGCGATCGACGGCCTGGGCACGCCCGGTCGCTCGAAGGCCTTCCACGACGCGTATTACGGCCGCATGGGCGACAACACCATCCCCGACCAGGTCGCGGGCATGAAGCAGTTGGCCCAGCGTTACCCGTTCATCGACATCGAGCGGGTCGGCATCTGGGGCCACTCGGGCGGAGGGTTCGCCACGGCCGCGGCCATGTTCCACGAGCCCGATTTCTTCGACGTCGGCATTGCCGAGTCCGGCCATCACGCCAACCGCCACTACGAGGATGACTGGGGCGCGCGCTACCAGGGGCTGCTGGTGCGGGAGGGCACCAGCGACAACTACGCGGCCGAGGCCAACCAGACTGCTGCCGCCCGGCTGAAGGGCAAGCTCTTCCTCGCGCACGGCGCCATGGATGACAACGTGCCGCCGTACAACACGCTGCTCGTGGCCGACGCGCTGGTGAAGGCCGGCAAGGATTTCGACCTGCTGATTCTGCCCCAGGCGCGGCACGGGTATGGCGCGGACGGCAACTACATGATGCGCCGGCGGTGGGATTACTTCGTCAGACACCTGCTGGGCGCCGAGCCGCCGAAGGAGTACCGGATCGCCGGGGCGCGGCCGGGATCCTGAAGCAGCGGCGGCCCGTCGTTCTACGCCCCGCCGCCGCGCTGCATATCCGCGGGGCGGCGCACAGCCATGGCCACGTTGCGCGTGGCGCGGGCCGCGCGTAGTGTGGCGGCGGAACACCGGCCTGGGCGCACACGTTCGCAACCCTCTGAGGATGACGACTGGCATGACTCGCGCGATTCGGCTCCGGCTACACCTCGGCGTCGCTCTGCTCGCACTCCTCCAGGCAGCAGCCGCGGCCGCACAGGTACCGCCGTGCGGTGGGGCGGAGGCGGAGTACTGCTCCGAGGTGCGGCGGCTGCTCTCCCGCCCCGAGGTGCGCGCCGCATTCGACGAGGTCGTTGGGGGCAGGGAGCGCGCCCATCGCGACCTGCTCGACCTGACGCAGATTCCGGCCCCGCCCTTCGGCGAGGAGGCGCGGGGTCGCGCCTTCGCCGCGTTGTTGCGCGCTGCCGGCGCGGATTCGGTGTTCGTCGACTCGGTCGGCAACGTGATCGCACTGCGGCGAGGCGAGCGCGGCGGGCGGACGGCGGTGCTCGGCGGCCACCTGGACACGGCCTTCCCCGCGGGCACGGACGTGACCGTGCGGCAGCGCGGCGACACGCTGTTCGCCCCCGGCATTGGTGATGACACGCGCGGTCTGGTGGTGGTGCTCGAGGCGTTGCGCGCGTTGGAGGCGGCCAAGATCTCTACCGGGGCGGACGTGCTGTTCGTGGGCACGGTCGGAGAGGAGGGGCTGGGCGACCTGCGCGGCGCGAAGTACCTCTTCCGCGCCGGCGGACCCCGCATCGATGCCTACATCGGCATCGATGGCGGCAGCGACGCCGAGATCACGCACCAGGCGCTCGGCTCGGTGCGCTACCGCGTGCATTTCCGCGGACCCGGCGGCCACTCGTGGGGCGCGTTCGGTACCGCCAACCCCATCCATGCCGCCGGTCGGGGCGTGGCACTGTTCGCGGAGGCGGCCGGCGCGGCCATTGCCGGCGGGCCGCGCACCAGCTTCAACGTGGGGCGGATCGGCGGCGGCACCTCCATCAACTCGATCCCGTCGGACGCCTGGTTCGAGACGGACATGCGCTCGGAGAGCCCGGAGGCGCTCCAGCACGTGGACTCCATCTTCCACGCCAGCATGCTGCGCGCGCTCGCCGAGGAAAATCGCAGCGCCACCCGCGGTGACTCGCTCGTCATCGAGCTCGAGCGCGCGGGCGAGCGCCCGTCCGGCGAAACTCCCACGTCCGCCGCGCTGTTCCAGCGTGCGCTCGCGGCCACTGCCCTGCTCGGGCACCCGCCGGAGCTGGACCGCTCTTCCACCGACGCCAACGTGCCGATCTCGCGCGGCATTCCCGCGCTCACGATCGGCCGCGGCGGCGATGGTGGCAACAGCCACGCGCCGGAGGAGTGGTGGCGCGACGTGGACTCGCACGTCGCCGTGCAGCGGGCCCTCCTGATCCTGCTCGCTGAGGCCGGGTTGGACTGACCCCGGGGGGCCGGGATCTGCGCGGCGACGGGGTATTCGCCGCTACGCTGCTGGACGCTGAGCTCACCGGGACCGAGTGGGACGAGGCGGAATGGACGTGGTAGTGCGTCGCTTCGACGTCTATCTGGTGAATCTCGAGCCCTCCCTCGGCAGCGAGACCACGAAGACGCGGCCGTGCGCGGTGATCTCACCGGACGAGTTGAACCGTTACATCCGCACCGTGACAGTCGCGCCGATGACAAGCATAGGCCGATCCTACCCGACCAGGGTCGAATGCCGGTTCCAGGGAAAGGCAGGGCAGGTCGTGCTGGACCAGATTCGCACGGTCGACAAGCTCCGCCTGGTCAAGCGCCTCGGCCGGCTGGCGGAGCTGTCTGCACGGTAGCGCAGGCCTGCTTCACGCCCCGATGAGGGCAGCCGGCAACACGGCAATCCCGTCTTTTCGTCTGTAGGCGTCCGGACCGGTGGTGACGACGACCGCATCCAGGAGATCATCCCCCAGTTGCTCCTTCAGCCAGTGAAGGTGCTTCACATCATCGTCCGAAACGTTGGCCCAGTGCCTTAGCCGTTCCGCGAGCACCTGGTCGACGAGGCCTGGCTGCCGCGTTCGTCGCGGCCGTCAGTAGGCGTCTGTCGGAGTCTCCACCTCGGCGGCAGCGTGGCCCGAGCCGAATCCGGGTGCCTGCTTGCCGGTGGGGAGGCAGGCGCTGATGTGCTGCTGGCTCACCTGCACCACGGTGGGAGTGATCATGGGTCCCTTGCCGGCGTCGGCATTCTGCCAGATGACTTCCTGGCCGTCCACGCGCGTGGCGCGCACGGGGTTGCGCGCGCTGGGGATCACCATGACCTGGACCTGCTGGTGCAGCTTCGGCAACACGTGGCGCTCGATCGCCGTCGCCAGCAGCTCGCGAAGCTCGGTTGCGTTGAGATGGGGGAAGTAGGGTTTGAGGAGATCGCCGTGCCTGAAACCGGCGGCGTCGAACATGGCTGCGGTCTCGAAATCGATTGACGGCGACGAGTTGCGCTCTCCTGCCTGCATACTCCTCCAACGTGCCCGGGCCACCTGCCACAACGGGGACCGGAGCATACACGAATACCACCGTAAGGGGAACCCATCCCGCCCGAATTGACTTCGCGCCGCTCCGGTCCCTCAGCACAAGTCGCTACGGGGCTTTGCCATAGGGAGTGAGAGGCGGG
>VEPF01000374.1 GCA_012027055.1 Gemmatimonadota bacterium
ACCGTGGAGTATGCGGACGGGACGTCGCAGACCATCCACTACAAGGTGATCAAGCCTGCCGGCCAGGTGGTGGCGGACCTGGGCCGCTTCCTCACCACGGAGCAGTGGTTCGAGAAGCCGGGCGACCCGTTCGGCCGCAGCCCATCGGTGATCAGTTACGACTACGACACCCGGAAGCAGGTGACGGAGGACGCGCGCGTCTGGATCGCCGGGCTGGGTGACGAAGGCGGCTCGGGATCGTGGCTCGCCGCGATCATGAAGCAGCTGGTGCGCCCCGATACCGGCGAGATCGCCCGGCTGCAGCGCTTCGTGGACGGCGTGCTCTGGGGCGGTCTCCAGTATGCCGAGGGCGAGCTCAAGTACGGGGTTCGCAAGAGCATGTTCTACTACCAGCCGGACAGCATGCCCGCCGGCACCTACTCGGACAGCATTCGCTACGGCGGCTGGATGAGCTGGAGCCGGGAGCACGCCCGGACCGTGGGCCGCTCCTACAACTACCCCCACGTGGCAGCGCTGCACTGGGTGCTCTACCGGCTCGCCCGCAACCACAACGGGCTGGTCACCAATCACCCCTGGGAGTGGTACCTCGAGCGCGCCCACGAAACCGCGCAGGCCATGGTCCGGCTGGCGCCGCACTACGCGCAGTTCGGGCAGATGGAGGGGACGGTCTTCGTGCTGATCCTCCAGGATCTGCAGCGCGAAGGCTGGACCGGGCAGGCGGCCGCCCTCGAGGCCACCATGCGGGCGCGGGCGGAGGCCTGGCGCGCTCTCGGCTACCCGTTCGGGAGCGAGATGCCATGGGACTCGACTGGACAGGAGGAGGTCTATGCCTGGTGCCGGTATTTCGGCTTCGATGAGAAAGCGCTGGTCACGCTGAACGCCATCCTGGGCTACATGCCGGCCATGCCGCACTGGGGTTACAACGGCAGCGCCCGCCGCTACTGGGATTTCCAGTACGCCGGCAAGCTGCAGCGGCTCGAGCGTCAACTGCACCACTACGGCTCCGCCCTGAATGCGATCCCGGTACTGGCGGAATACCGGTCACATCCCGAGGACCTGTACCTGCTGCGGGTCGGGTACGCCGGCGCCATGGGCGCGCTCGCCAACATCACTCGCGACGGCTTCGCTCCAGCGGCTTTCCACGCGTATCCGTCCACCCTGCGCAACGACGGTCTCTCCGGCGACTACGGCCCGGGATTCCTGGGGCATGCGCTGAACGCAGCCACTTACGTGACGCGCGACCCGGAGCTCGGTTGGCTGGCGTTCGGAGGCAACCTGAGCGTCCAGGGGGACAGCATCACCGTGCAGCCGCTGGATGCGGCCCGCACCCGGCTCTACCTCCAGGGTCTCTGGCTCACCCTGGACGCCGGCTCGTTCGAGAGTGCCACGCTGACGGACGGCCTGGCCCGCGTGCGGCTGTCGCCCGGTACGCCGCACACGACGGTCGCGCGCCTGCGGGTCGAGCAGCCGGGGGCGCCGGCCGGCGGAGCTGCGTACGCGCCGGTCGGGCAGTTCCGGCAGGAGCGAGGCGCTTACCTCATCCCGCTGGGTCCGCAGGCGACCGAGGTGGTGCTGCGGTGGTAGCCCGGCGGATCGGGCGAACCGGGCAGCGAAGTCGCCGGTAACGCCGAACGCTGTGGCCGGTGCGTGAGGTTTGACGATGCGAAATGTGCCCCGAAGCCGGGTTGCCCGGCTCCGGGGCACACTTCGTCACGGTTGGCGTCGACGGATCGGCCTCACGAGGGAAGCCACTCCGTTAGCCCTGCCCGTAGTACGCGTCCTTCCCGTGCTTCCGCAGGAAGTGCTTGTCGACCAGGTAACCGGCCGGCCGCGGGGCATCGGGCGCGACCGCGCGCACCGTGGCCTCCATCCGGGCCAGCAGCTCCAGGGTAACGGAACGTTCCACGGCATCGCCCGCGTCCCACCCCCAGGTGAACGGCCCGTGGTTGGCGACAAGCACCGCCGGCACCTCTTCCGGCGGAATCATGGCACTGCGGAAAGTCTCGATAATGACCAGGCCGGTGTTGCGCTCGTACTCGTCCTCGACCTCGGCCCTGGTCATCTCCCGCGTCACCGGCACATCGCCGCGGAAGTAGTCCGCGTGCGTGGTCCCCATGCAGCGGATCGGCAGCCGCCCCTGGGCCAGCGCGGTGGCGAAGGGCGAATGCGTGTGGCAAATGCCGCCGCAACCGAACGCCCGGTACAGCTCCAGGTGCGTGGGCGTATCGGATGAGGGACGGAGGCTGCCTTCCAGCACCACTCCGGTCTGGAGCGAGACGGGCACCATGTGCCGGGGAGTGAGCTGGTCGTAGGGCACGCCGCTGGGCTTGATCACGAACAGCCCGGCCGAGATGTCGGCGCCCGAGACGTTGCCGAACGTACCCATGACGAGCCCGCTGTTACCGAGCTCGATGTTGGCGCGACAGACCTGTTCGCGCAGGGCGGCCGCGATCATGCTGGTACCGGTTCCTCGCGCATGACCCGCTCGCGCAGGGCCAGCAGTCGCTTCATCAGGGTACTCAGGTCCGCCGCCCGGCTCACATCGAGGCCTCCGAAGACGTCGTGCAGCTCGCGATACATCCCGTAGAGCTCGTCGTATACCGCCTGCGCCTCCGGCTGCGGCACGAACTGGTGCTCCTTGAGCGAGGTCATCCGCTGCTGCGCGACCTCAAACGAGTCGTAGCCGCCCGCGGCACCGCCGGCGGCCACGGCCGCGGCGATAGCTCCGCCCAGCGCCGGCGTCTGGGGCGAGCCGGCGATCAGCATCGGCCGGCCCAGCACGTCGGCGTAGATCTGCATGAAGAGCGGGTTCTTCTCCGCGATCCCGCCGCAGTTCACGATCCGCTCGATGGGCACGCCGTGATCCGTGAGTCGCTCCACGATGGCACGAGCGCCGAAGGCCGGCGCCTCGATGATGGCGCGATAGACTTCGGCCCGGTTGGTGTGGAGCGTCTGCCCGACGAGCAGGCCGGTCAGCCGCGGATCCACCAGGATGGTGCGATTGCCGTTGTTCCAGTCGAGCGCAAGCAGGCCCGACTCACCAGGCCGCAGTTGCGCGGCTTCGTCGGTGAGCGCGACGTGCAGGGCATCATCGCCCTCGCAGACCACGTCCACCCACCAGCGCAGGAGATCACCCACCGCCGACTGGCCGGCCTCGATGCCATAGTATCCGGGCATCACCGAGCCGTCCACGATGCCGCAGATGCCGGGCACGTCCCCCACCTCGGCAGAAGTGGGAGCGATGGCGATGTCGCAGGTGGAGGTGCCGATGATCTTGACCAGCGTCCCGGGCGTGACGCCGGCACCGACGGCGCCGTAGTGCGCATCGAAGCTGCCGATCGCCACCGGGATGCCGGCCGGCAGGCCCAGGATCCCCGCCCACTCAGGGCACAGCAGCCCGGCAGGCGTGTCGGCAGCGTAGGCGTGTTCGTACAGGCGGTCGCGCAGCTCGCCGAGGCGCGGGTCCAGCCGGGCCAGGAACTCCTTGGCCGGCAGCCCGCCCCAGGCGGCCGAGTACAGCGCCTTGTGTCCGGCCGCGGTGATGCCGCGCTTGATCTGCGCCGGATCCCGCACCCCGGTCAGGACTGCGGGGACGTAATCCGCCAGTTCGACCCAGCTGGCCGCGGCCTCGAACACCTCCGGTGCCACCTCCAGGCAGCGCCACACCTTCGACCAGAACCACTCCGACGAGTAGGTGCCGCCGATGGGCGCGAGGTACTGAGGCGCATGCACGCTCGCGATCTCGGTGATGGCCGCAGCCTGCGCGGCGGCGGTGTGGTCCTTCCAGAGCCAGGCGTGGGCGGCCAGGTGCTCGCGCCACTCCGCATGGAACGCCAGGGGCGTGGTGTGCGCGTCCACCGGCAGGGGGGTGGAGCCCGTGGTCTCGACGCCGATCGCGATCACGCGCTCGGGGCTGAATTCCGGGTTACGCTCCGCTTCCGCCAGGGCCCCCAGCACCGACTGCTTCAGGCCCTCCACGTAGTCGGCCGGGTTCTGGCGCGCCAGGTGCGGGTCGGCCGGGTCCAGCAGTATGCCTCGCTCGCCGGAGGGATAGTCGAACACCCGGGTCCCAACGAGCGCGCCGTCCGCGCAGTCCACGACCACGGCGCGCACCGAGTTCGTGCCGTAGTCGAGGCCCACTGTGTAGGCTTTCGCCATGCTAGGCCTGGCCCCCCTGGTCCACGCCGAACGTGAAGACCGTCCGGCTGGTGTAGGTCTGCCCGGGCTGCAGGATGGTGGACGGGAAATCGGGCTTGTTGGGCGAGTCCGGATAGTGCTGGGTCTCCAGGCAGAAGCCACTGCGCCGCTGGTACGCCTTGCCCGACTTCCCGATGATCGTGCCGTCCAGGAAGTTGCCCGCGTAGAACTGGATCCCGGGCTCCGTGGTCCGGACCTCCAGGGTCCGGCCGCTGGTGGGCTCCACCACGCGCGCCGCGAGCTGCAGGCCCTCGCCCGCCCGGGTCAGCACCCAGTTGTGGTCGTAGCCCGGGCCCAGCTGCCGCTGCGGATCGGCCGCATCGATCCGGGCGCCGATCGCCGTCGGCGTACGGAAATCGAAAGGCGTGCCCTCGACCGATGCAATCTGCCCGGTCGGGATCAGCCCCGCCGCCACCGGCGTCATGGAATCGGCCGCGAGCATCAGGACGTGCCCGAGGATGTCGCCGTTGCCCTCGCCGGCCAGGTTGAAGTAGCTGTGCTGGGTCAGGTTGACGGGGGTCGCCCGATCGGTGGTCGCGTTGTAGTCGACGATCAGCTCGTTGCTGTCCGTCAGCGTATACGTGACCTCGACCAGCAGCGTGCCCGGGTAGCCGCCCTCGCCATCGGGGCTGGTGTAGCTGAACTTCACTGCCACCGACGAGTCGCTCGGCGGCAGCTGTGCGCCCGTCCAGACCACCTTGTCAAACCCCTTGACGCCGCCGTGCAGGGTGTTGGCGCCGTCGTTCTTGTCCAGCTGGTAGGTCTTGCCGTCCAGCGTGAACTGCGCCCCGCCGATGCGGTTGCCGTGCCGGCCGATGATGGCCCCGAAGTAGGGCGGCGGCGGGCTCAGGTACTTGGACAGGCTGTCGAAGCCGAGCACGATGTCGGCCATCAGCCCGGTCCGGTCCGGCGTCTTCAGCGAGATGATGATCCCGCCGTAGGTGATCGCCTTGAGCTCGACACCGTTCGCGTTGGTCAGCGTGAACACTTCGACGGCCTGCCCATCGGGCATGGTCCCGAACGGGGCCTGGGTGACGCTCCTCTGGTTTTCCATCGGTGCCTTTTCCTGGTCCTGGGCGCAGCCCAGTGAGAACAACAGGGTCAGCGCCACAATCGGCGTCGCGCCGCGCATGTGTACCGCCTTTGGTTTGGTGTTCCAGTTCGCCGCCCTGTGCGGCGGAGTCTTCGTCATGCCATCCGATCGGCGGTCACCGGCCGCCTTGGGAACGGGCTGAAATATCTGTACTGGCGCAACCCCGCGGAAGCCGGGGGTCGCGCAGGCCCGCTCGCGACCTCAGGCCTCGGGGGAGTCACCGTCGACGGCCGCGTAGTAGCGCCGGATGAACGGTTCCTGGTAGCTGAACG
>VEPF01000376.1:0-3023 GCA_012027055.1 Gemmatimonadota bacterium
GGTACTCCCCCGGGGCCCCGGCGCCGTCGTCCTCTTCCAGGCTCAGGAACGCCAGTTCGCCGCCCTCGGGAGATTCCGCATCCGTATCCACGCTCAGGAATTCCAGGTCGCCGGCCTCTGGGGACGGGAACTCGAGCGAGAGGAACTCCGGCTCCCCGGTTTCCCAGGTCTCCAGGTCCGGGAGCGGCTCCGCGACCACATCGAATGTGGCCAGCACCGGCTCCGGCCCGTCTTCGAGCGGGGGCAATGCCGGTGCCACCGGCTCCTCCGGCGCGAACCATGCCAGCTCCGCTGCCTCAGCTGGCGCGGGCGATTCGAACGCGACCGGCTCAGGCGGCACCGGCCCGGCACCCGCGTCCACCGCCTGTTCCTCCGCGGCCAGCAGCACGGCTTCCTCGCCGGGAACCGCCCCGGCTGCATCGCCCTCCTCCGGCTCGGTCAGGTCCCCTTGCTCCGGCGCGGTTTCCGCCGCCGAGGTCGCGGGCGCGGCGGTAGCCGGCGCCGGGGTCAGGATAGCCGCTTCCACCTCGGCGAACCGGGCCAGCTCATCCACCGTCTGCTGGAGCACCGGGTCGCTCACGTCGCGATTCAGGAGCTCGCGGTAGTGCCCCAGCGCCTCCGCCCGATCACCCCGCTCGAGCGCCAGGTCACCCAGGAAGCGCAACGCGATCAGGTTGCCGGGATCGAGGGCCAGCACCTGCCCGAACGCCCGCTGTGCCGCCGCGTTGTCGGCGCGGTCGTGCTCCACTCTTCCCAGCACTACGTGTGCACTGGCGGAATCCGGGTGCCGGCGCAGGCCCTCCGCCAGGATGTCCCTGGCGTGCTCCAGTTCACCCGCCTTCCGGTAGGCTTCGGCAAGGTGCGTGAAGACATGACCCTCGGGGTTGGCGGCGTACAGCGCCTCCAACTTGGCGATCTCGTCCCGCTGGGCCTCGGCCATCCACGTGCTCCGCGGAGAAGATTCGGTGGGATCGTTGGGTGATGAAGCCGCAAGATAGGCCCGCCGGAACGCGCATGTCAACGCGCAACGCCTCCAAAAGGCCGCCGCACAACGCTATGCCGGGTTGATCCAGGGGTCCGGCCCGGCTAGTTTTTCTTGTTTGTGTCTCTAACTCTCCGGCTTGCCGCCAATGGCAGGAGTCGTCTTCACATGGTGATGCGTCAGATGCGAGAGAACACGAAGTGGATCATGCTGCTTACAGCATTGGCCTTCGTGGGTCTCATGGTGTTCCAGTGGGGCATGGACCTGACCGGCCGGAGCAGCAGCCAGGCCACCGGTGGAGAAGCAGGCAGCGTCAATGACGAGAAGATCACCTACCAGCAATACCAGACCGCCGTCCGAAACCTGTATCAGCAGCAACAACAGCAGCTTGGGGGACAGGAGATCACGCCGGCCATGAACCGGCAGATCGAGGATGCGGCGTGGGACCAGCTGGTGACCAACCTCCTGCTCGAGCAGGAACTGCGGCGCCGGGGGGTGCGGGTCACCGACCAGGAGGTTCTGCAGGCAGCGCAGTACGCGCCGCCGCCGGAATTCACCAGCGCCCCGATGTTCCAGACCGATGGTCAGTTCGACCCGCAGAAATACCGGCAGTTCATCACTTCCGGCCTGGATGACCAGACGCTCACCCAGCTGGAGTCCTACTACCGGGAGATCATTCCCCGGAGCAAGCTCTACTTCCAGAACACGGCCGGGGTCTCGGTCTCGGATGGCCAACTCTGGCGCATGTACCGGGCCGCCAACGAGCAGGCCCAGGTCAGGTTCGGGGCCTGCTGTCCAGCCACGCTGGAGCCGGAATCGCAGGTGCAGGTGAGTGCCGCCGCCATCCGGGAGTACTACGACGGCCACAAGCCGGAGTTCGTGCGGCCCGCCCGGGCCACCGTGCGGTACCTGGTCATGAACGCCGCGCCGAGTGCGGCGGACACTGCTGCGGCCAGGCAGCGGGCGCAGGAGGCGCGAAACCGCCTCGCCGGTGGCGAGCCGGCGGCGCAGGTGGCGGCGGCGGTGGCCGCTGACAGCCAGTCGTCCGCCGCCCGCACGTCGGTCACGGTCAGGCGCAACGCCCAGCAGTACCCGCCCGCATTCGAAGAGGCGGCCTTTGCTACGCCGGTCGGGCAGCTCAGCCAGCCGGTACAGACGCAGTACGGCTTCCACGTGCTGAAGGTGACCAACCGGGCCGCGGACACGGCGAACGTGGAGCAGGTGCTGGTGCCGGTCCGGCTCAGCGCGGAGAAGGAGCAGGTGCTGCTGGCCCGGGTCGACTCGCTGGAAACCATGGCCGAAGACCAGTCCCTGGCGCAGATCGGCCAGGCGATGGGACTGGCCGTGCAGTCCGCCGAGCTGACGCCGCCGCTGGCCTTCGTGCCGGGCGTGGGCACGGCCGAGGACGGGGTGGACTGGGCGCACCATGAAGGGCCGCGCGGCGAGGTGAGCCCGGTATTCGAGGGCCCGGACGTCTACTACATGTTCGAGCTGGTCTCGCGCACCGACGAGGGGACGCTCTCGCTCTCCGAGGCGACGCCCACCATCCGCACCGTCCTGATGAAGCAGCAGCAGCTGGAGAAGGCCCGCGCGGCCCTGAAGAACGCCGAGGCGGCCGCCCGCAAGGGCGCGCCGCTGGCGCAGATCGCAGCTCAGCATCAGACCACCATCCAGGACGCCGGCCCCTTCACCCGGTCCGATTTCGTGCCTGGCCTCGGCCGGTTGTCTCCGGCCGTCGGCGCGGCATTCGGGCTGCAGCCCGGCCAGGTGAGCGAGCTGGTGGAGGCGGGCGGCAACCTGGCGCTGGTGCAGCTGGTGAAGCGCGTCGACGCGGACCGCGGCAAGTGGCAGCAGCAGCTGGCGGAGCAGCGCGCCCGCGTGACCCAGGCGCTGGCCGACGAGAAATGGCAGCAGTACCTGACGGCGTTGCGGGAGAGCGCCAAGATCGTGGACAACCGCCGGAAGCTGGAGCAGCAGGCGGCGGCCGCGCAGCAGTAGTCCGCACGGACGACAAAGAATGGAGGCCCGGGCCGCCGTGTGG
>VEPF01000376.1:3033-5555 GCA_012027055.1 Gemmatimonadota bacterium
CTCCTCTCTTCATGCCCGCCCGGCTCAGCGGTCGCGGGCGGTCTGTCGCGACTGTTCGGTCTGGGTTCTCGTGGTCTCGGCCGGGGGCGGGACCGGCGCCCGCGGGGCCGGGTTCTGGATTTGCCGCGAGGGGTCGTCCTGCCTGGTCACATCCTCCTGGATGTCCTTCATGGAACGCCGAAACTCGCGGATCCCCCTACCCAGCCCGGAGCCGAGCTCGGGCAGCCGCTTGGCCCCGAACACCAGCAGCAGGACCAGCATGACCAGGATCATCTCCATGGGGCCGAGATTGAACGGCATAGGTCACCTTCTCCGGTCGAGTGCATCACGGAAAATCTGCGCGCGGTCTGTGGCCGCTGGCGCCTCTGACTGCCTTGAGCGAGTCGAAACCTGTCGAACCAGGTGCGCGCGGCCGGTGACCGCGAACGCCCTTCAGTACCCTGGCCGTGCCTAGAACCAGGAACGCATCACGAGCGCGACGAGCAGGATGGCCACAATGCTCAGCACATTCAGGCTGACGGTCAACGGGCCGATCACGAACGCCACGGCGATGAGGTCGATGCTCAGCGGACCAAGCGAAGCCGAAACCGCCGTGGTCAGGAACTCGCGCGCCGTGCTGTCCGGCATGTAAAGTACAGCAATCTTGGTGAAGAGGGCACCCAGGAACAGGCCGACCACCACGGCCCACACCATCCTGGGAATGACCTCCCGACGCGGTGTCATATGCTACACTCCGCCCCTTCCGGGTTCCGTTTCTGCCTCAGCGCCGGCGTCCGATCACATAGCCTATCGACTCGTGCAATGCCCGCACGGGTGGAGTGGACGGCAACTCTGCGAGCGCCCCCGCCGCCTGCTCGCCGAACGCCTCGGCCTGCGCCCGGGCGTACTCCAGCCCGCCGTGCCCCACCACCAGCGCGATGACGCCCGCGATCGCCGCTTCCCGCGACTCCGGGTCCGCGAAGAAGGACTGCACCTGCTGCCGGCCGGCCGGGTCCATTTCCCTGAGCGCCGCGATCAGCGGGAGCGTCACCTTGTGTTCGCGCAGGTCCTGGCCGATCGGCGTGCCGGTTTCCGCTTCGCTGCCCGTGTAGTCCAGCAGGTCATCGGCGATCTGGAAGGCCATGCCCAGCGCATGGCCGAAGCGGGCGAGCGAGCCCCGGTACGCCGCCGGCCCGGCCACTGCGCCCAGCTCGCAGGCGGCCGACATCAGCGACGCCGTCTTGCTCGCGATCAGGCGGTGATAGTCGTCCTCCCCGAAGTCGAGCGCATCGCAGGACCAGAGCTGGCGCAGCTCGCCCACGCTCATCTCGTTCGCGGCGCGGGCCAGGACTGCGATCGGCTCCACTGCGCCCAATCCGGCCAGTGTGCTCATCGCACGACTGTACAGGTAGTCGCCCATGATCACCGCGGTCTGGTGGTTCCACAGGGCGTTCACCGTCGGCATGCCCCGGCGCAGGACCGAGTGGTCGACGGCGTCGTCGTGCACCAGCGTCGACAGGTGCACCAGCTCGACCGCCGCCGCCATCGTCACCGCGGCGGGCCGTGCCTCACCGCCGATCCGGTGGCAATGCAGAAGGAGCGTGGCGCGGAACAGCTTGCCGCGGGCCCAGAGCAGGTGCTCGTTGATCTCTTCGATCGGGGGAAAGTCGGACAGGACGATGCGCCGCAGCTCCGCCACGACTGCGTCGAGGTCCTCTCGAACCGGTGCCTGGAGGTCGGATAGCCTGGGGCGTGTCGTCCGGAGCATCGCGTCCACGGAAGCAGCGGGCATCAGGGCGCCGCCAAGGTACGGGGCGGCTCCGGCCGTGTCAAAGACGCGCGATGCGCTCGGAGACGTCGCCGAAATTGAAGTCGAGTGCCAGGACCCGCTCGTACGCGTCACGCGCCAGTTCCGGCTTGCCGAGCTCCTCGTACGTCCGCCCCAGGTGGTAGTAGACGCCCAGCAGCTCCAGCTCGTCATTGTGCTTCGTCTCCAGCGCGCGCCGCAGCACTTTCTCCGCGATCCCGTACTCCTTCTTGAGCAGGAAACAGTGGCCGAGCTCCTCGATCACCTTGAGCCGCATGTCGCCCGCCTGCAGCGCGATCTGCAGCTCACTGATCGCCTCGTCCAGCAGCCCCATGTCCTTGAATGCCAGACCCAGGTCATAGTGCGCGGCCGCGTCCTCCGGTCCGACACTTTCCGCTACCTTGCGCTTGAATTGCGAGAGCAGCTCCGCGAAATCGCCGTCCTCATCCCCGGTCGGCACCTGCTCGTCGACGGTGAAGCGAGTGCCCACCGCCGGTCCCGGCGGCTCGATCACCAGCGACCGCAGGTCCACGAAGCCGACCGGCTCGGGCGAGTCCGCCTGCCCGCCTTCGTCGAGCAGCGGCAACGGACTGGCGTCCTCGACCGGCTCCAGCTCTTCCAGCTCGGGCAATGGGGTTGCGTCCTCGAACGCCTCCGGCTCCTCGAGCACCGGCAGAGGGGTGGCGTCCTCGAACTCCTCCGGTTCCTCGAGCACTGGCAGCGGGGTGGTGTCTTC
>VEPF01000022.1:0-732 GCA_012027055.1 Gemmatimonadota bacterium
CGCGCGGCGCGCAAGGGCGACCGCTGCTGGTACGCGCTGCAGCGCCAGGCGCAGCTCACCGCCTGGATGCGGGTGGCCGGAACCGCGGGCGCGCTGTCGGTCACGGTGCCGGTGGCGCGGTTGCTGCCGGCGATCGGCTGGCGCGGAGTGTTCTGGCTCGCCGCAGCGCTGCTGCTGCTGTCGTCCGCGGCGATCTTCGCCTTCGTGCCGCGCGACGAGGAACGCGCCTCGGCAGCCGCCGCGCCCGCCCGCGCCTTCGACGACGCTGGCGGCTATGCCGAGGTGTTCGGCAATGCCTACTTCTGGCGCTTCGGCGTGGCGAGCGTGCTCGCGCACTCCACCTTCATCGCGCTGCAGAGCCTGTGGGCCGGGCCCTGGTTCGTGCAGGTGCTGGGCATGGGCACCGGCGAGTCGGCGCGCGCGCTGTTCGCGTTCAACCTCACGCTGATGCTGGGCTTCTTCGCGCTGGGCTGGGCCATGCCGCGGATGGAGCGGCGCGGCTGGTCCTACGTGCGCATCAGCGCGGCCGGGTTGTCGACCTACCTGCTGCTGCAGCTGGCGATCGCGCTGGCCCGCGGGCCGTGGGCCTGGACGCTGTGGCTGGCGCTGGCGCTCGCCGCCACGTTCTTCACGGTGATGCAGACCCACGTCAGCCTGTCGTTCCGGGCGGCGCTCACCGGGCGTGCCTACACCGCCTACAACCTGATCGTGTTCGGCGCGATCTTCGTCAAC
>VEPF01000022.1:781-5522 GCA_012027055.1 Gemmatimonadota bacterium
GCCGGACGCGGCCTTCCGGGCGACGCTGCTGGTAGGGGTGGCGGTGCAGCTGGTGGCGCTGGCGGTGCTGCTGATGTCGAAGGCCCGCGCGCAGCAGCACTGAAACCGGCCCGGCGGACCGGCGATGCCCGGGCCCGCCGTGTCCGGAGCGGCCGTGTTCGGGCCCCGGGCGTTGCGCCCGCGGGCCCGGCCGCGCGGGATCAGGCCTGGGTGAAGTTGAGCACCGCGCCCGGCTTCGGGAAGGGCTCGCTCACGTACAGTCCGTTGGCCAGGTTGTGGCCTTCCTTGGCGGCTTCGGCGAAGTCGAGCACCGGCGCCGCGCAGGCATCGGAGTTCACGGCCAGCGCCGCCCACTCGTCGCGGGTCTTCGTGGCGAAGACCTCGCTGAAGCGCTTGACGGTGGTGGGCCTGGACGCCGGGTCGTTCTGCTTCGCCGGGTCGATCTCGTTCTCGAGGCCGAGCATCTTGAGCAGCAGCAGGTAGAACTTGGCCTCGATGGCGCCCACCGACATGAAGCGGCCGTCCTTGGTCTTGTAGACGCGGTAGTAGGGCCGGCCGCCGTCGAGCATGTTGGCTTCGCGCTTCAGGCCCCACAGCCCCTGCGACATCAGGCCGAAGAAGATCGGCGTGAGGCCGACGGTGCCCGACAGGATGCTTGCCTCGACCACGCCACCGCGGCCGGTGATGGAGCGCTGGATGACCTTGGCGAGCACGCCCACCAGCAGGTGCATGGCACCGCCGCCGAAATCGGCCACCAGGTTCAGCGGGGGCACCGGCGTTTCGGCGGTGCCGATGGCGTTGAGCACGCCGGCCAGCGCCAGGTAGTTGATGTCATGGCCGGCGCGGTCCGCCCAGGCGCCCTGGGTGCCCCAGCCGGACAGCCGGCCGATGACCAGTTTCGGGTACTTGGCGTGCAGGGTTGCGGGGGCCAGGCCGAGGCGCTCGAGCACGCCGGGGCGGAAGCCCTCGAGCAGCACGTCGGCCTTCTCCAGCGCCTTGTGCAGCTCGGCCATGCCCGCGGGCGACATCAGGTCCACGTACAGCTGGTTCTTGCCGAAGTTGAGCAGGTCGCCGTCCTTCTTGACCGCGACGCCCAGCGCCGGGTCGCCGGGGGGCGAGACCCGGTTGATGGTGGCACCGAGGTTGCGCATCAGCATGCCGGCGAACGGCACCGGTCCGATCGCGTGCAGTTCGACGACGTTCAGGCCGGAAAGAGGAAGGTTTGCGGTGGACTGAGTCATCTCGGGCTCGCCTGTGTTGGGGGGATCGCCGAGTGTACCGTCCGGCGCGCCGGCGCCGAACGGGGTCCGTTTCAGTTGCGCATGCGCCGGCCCTGGGCCCACCAGACCAGCAGTACCAGGGCCAGCGCGGGCAGGTAGAGCCAGTGCATCGACGGCCGTTGCACCGGCGCGTGCACCTCCACCACCTCGAAGCCCTGCTCGAAGCCCAGCTTCTTCGCGCGCGAGCCGAAGCGCACCGCGCCGACCTGCAGCGTGTCGCCCAGCGGCATCAGCGACAAGCCGGTGGCGGCGATGCGCGCCCGGGCGGCCGGGCCGGCGTCGAGTGGCAGCGACAGCAGCTTGGTGACGTCCTTGCCCTCGACGGGGGTGCCCTGCAGCTTCAGCACCAGCGGCGCGCCGGCGGGCAGGCGGCCGACCACCGCGTCGAGCTCGGCGGGCCGGGCCACCGCGTAGGGCGCGTAGAGCTCGTCCCAGAGTGCGTCGGGGCGAAACAGCAGCACCGTGGCCGCCGCCAGCAGCAGCCACTCCCAGGCCTTCAGCCGGATGCGGAACCAGTTCATCGACACCGCCGCGAACAGCAGCGCGGCCAGCGTGGCCGCGGCCGCGACCAGCAGGCCCTCCTGCCAGCCGG
This sequence comes from Gemmatimonadota bacterium, assembly GCA_012027055.1. Taxonomy (GTDB): domain Bacteria; phylum Gemmatimonadota; class Gemmatimonadetes; order Longimicrobiales; family RSA9; genus VEPF01. Next base: position 2,654 of record VEPF01000022.1, read on the forward strand.
AGATGCCGATCAGCAGCACCGCCGGATTGAAGATGAAGATGAAGGGCAGGATCACCGTGCGCAGCGCGTACACCGAGCCCTGCAGGCCGGTCTTGATCGCGTCCTCGCCGGAGATCGCGGCCGCGGCGAAGCTCGCCAGCCCCACCGGCGGCGTGATGTCGCCCATGATCCCGAAGTAGAAGACGAACAGGTGCACCGCGATCAGCGGAATCACCAGTCCGGCCTGCGCGCCCAGATCGACGATGACCGGCGCCATCAGCGTGGCCACCAGGATGTAGTTCGCGGTGGTGGGCACGCCCATGCCCAGCACCAGGCAGACGAAGGCGGTGAACAGCAGCATCGCGACCAGGTTGCCGCCGGAGACGTACTCCACGAACTCGGTCATCATCAGCCCGATACCGGTCAGCGTGATGGCGCCGACGATGATGCCCGCGGTGGCGGTGGCCGCGGCAATGCCGGTCATGTTGCGCGCGCCGTCGGCGAACCCCTGCACCAGGTCGGACAGGCTCGCCCGCCAGGCCGCGCCCAGCCCGCCGCGCCGGCGCAGCAGGGCCACCAGCGGCCGGCGCGAGGCCATCATCGCGCTCAGCGTGGCGGTGGCCCAGAACGCCGCCAGCGCCGGCGACATGTTCTCGATCATCAGGCACCAGATCAGCACCCCGACGGGGATCAGGAAGTCGAGGCCGGCGCGCACCGTGGGCCAGGTCTCGGGCAGGCGGTCGAACTCGAAGCGCTCGAAGTCCACTTCGGGGTGCCGCGCCGCGTAGGCCAGGCAGCCCAGGTAGAGCCCGCCGAGCAGCGCGCCCAGCGCCCAGGGCGCCGCCGTGCCGAGCGCGGCCTGCACGCCGGAGGCCGCGAACCAGAGCACGCCGCAGACCGCCACGGTGCCGGACACGCCCAGCGCCCAGGACAGCAGCGCGGCGCGCCACGGACGCGCGCGACCCGCCACCATGGGCTGCAGGCCCAGCTTCAGCGCCTCGAGGTGCACGATGTAGAAGAGCGAGATGTAGGAGATGGTGGCCGGCACGAAGGCGTGCTTGACGATCTCCGAGTACGGAATGCCCACGTACTCCACCATCAGGAAGGCGGCCGCGCCCATCACCGGCGGCATGATCTGGCCGTTGACCGACGACGAGGTCTCGATCGCGCCGGCCTTGACGCCGCCGTAGCCGGCCCGCTTCATCAGCGGAATGGGGAAGATGCCGCCCGAGACCACGTTGCTCACCGACGAGCCCGACACCAGCCCGTTGAGCGCCGACGACACCACCGCCACCTTGGCCGGCCCGCCGCGCAGGTGGCCGAGCAGCGCGAAGCTCACCTGCATCATGTAGTTGCCGGCGCCGGCGCGGTCGAGCAGCGCGCCGAACAGCACGTAGATGAAGATGAAGGCGGTGGACACGCCCAGCGCCACGCCGAACACGCCCTCGGTGGTCAGCCATTCGTGCGACAGCATGCGCGTGGGCGAGGCGCCCTTGTGCTGGATCACCTCGGGCATGTGGTGGCCGAGGAAGATGTAGGCGATGAACAGCACCGCGAGCGCCGCCATCGGCCAGCCCACCGCGCGACGGGTGGCCTCGAGCAGCAGCAGCATGCCCAGGCCGGCCACCACCAGGTCGGCCTGCGTGGGCTGCCCGGGGCGCAGCGCGAGCTGGTCGGCGAACAGCACGATGTAGGCCGCGCAGAAGCCGCCGGCCAGCGCCAGCATCCAGTCCAGCACCGGCACCTGGCGGCGGCTCGACGCCCGGGTGGCCGGATACGCGAGGAAGGCGAGGAACAGGCCGAAGGCGAGATGGATCGAGCGCGCCCGGGTGTCGTCGATGACCCCGATGCCCAGCGCGAAGGGCAGCGGCGACGCGTACCAGAGGTGGAACAGGCTCCAGGCGATGCCCACCAGCAGCATCAACAGGGCGGTGGCGCCCACCGGCTTGCGTCCGCCGGTGTCGGCCTCGGCGACGATCTGCTGCAGGCGCTCGTGATCGAGCGGGCCGGGTTCGGTCACGAGCGTCTCCGTGCGGGGCGGCTTACTTGAGCCAGCCCTGCTCGCGGTAGTAGCGGGCCGCGCCCTCGTGCAGCGGCGCCGACAGCCCATCCTTGATCATGTTCTCGGGCTTGAGGTGCGCCAGCGCCGGATGCAGGCGCTTGAACTCGTCGAAGTTGTCGAACACCGCCTTGACCACCTGGTAGACGGTTTCCGCGGGCACCTTCGCCGAAGTGACCACGGTGGCGAGCACGCCATAGGTGCGCGCGCCTTCGGGGTTGTTCGGGTACAGCCCGCCGGGAATCTGCGCGGCCGCGTAGTACGGCCGGTCTTTCAGCAGCTTCTCGATCTCGGGGCCGCCGATCGACACCAGCTTCGCGCCGCAGGTGGTGGCCGGATCCTGGATGTTCGCCGACGGATGGCCCACGCCGTAGAAGAACGCGTCGATCTTGCCGTCGCACAGCGCGGGGCCGTGCTCGTCGGCCTTGAGCTCGGAGGCGAGCGAGAAGTCCTTCAGGGTCCAGCCCTTGGCGCCCAGCAGCTCCTCCATGGAGGCGCGCGTGCCCGAGCCGGGGTTGCCCACGTTGACGCGCTTGCCCTTGAGGTCGGCGAAGTCCTTCGCGTTGAGCTCCTTGCGGGCCATCAGCGTGAACGGCTCGGGGTGCACCGAGAACACCGCGCGCTGGTCGCCCCAGGCGCCGGCATCCTTGAACTGGCCCAGGCCCTTGATCGCGTTGTACTGCACGTCGGACTGCGAGAAGCCGAGGTCGAGCTCGCCGGCCTTGATGGTGTTCACGTTGAACACCGACCCGCCGGTGGACTCCACCGAGCAGCGGATGCCGTGCTTCGAGCGGTCCTTGTTGACCAGGCGGCAGATGGCGCCGCCGGCCG
>VEPF01000161.1 GCA_012027055.1 Gemmatimonadota bacterium
CCGTCCGCCCCCGGTGCAGTTGCCCGAACCACGGCATCTCCAGCCGGCACGGGCCGCACCACGTCGCCCAGAAGTTCAGCAGCACCACCTTGCCGCGCAGGTCGGACAACCGCACGGTCTCCCCGGAGAGCGTCTGGAGCGTGGCCGCCGGGGCCACGCTGCCCTCGCCGCCCACGCCCAGCGCCGCCCCGAGCTGTGGCCCTACCCGGTACCCGAGCAGACCCAGCACCAGCACCCAGAGCCCGATGTCGATCGCCCGCCGCCACGCCGGCCGCCGTGATTTCTCCGCGGTATTCATAACTGTAGGAGAATATAGTCGAGAAGAGCCACGCCACAAGCGGGGCTCGGGACGGGCGCGGCCGGCCGCCCGGGGCGGCCGGCTCAGAGCTCCTTGCGGTAGATGCGGAAGCGCTTGTAGACCACGCCGCCCATGGCTTCCATCTCGGCGCGGATGCCGCGATTGGACTCGAGCTCGTGGTGGCTGTCGAGGTACTCGAATCCAGCCGCGCGGGCGGTGGCCATGAAGGCACTGCCCATGAGCACGTCCACGCCGCGGCCGCGCACGTCCGGGCGGATGCCGCCGAGGAGGAGGTCGAGGCGTTTGGCGTGACGGGGGGCGCGCAGCAGGTGCCACCAGCCGGTGGGGAGCAGGCGGCCGCCGGATTTCTTGAGGCCGGCGGTCATGTCGGGCATGGCGATGACGAAGGCGGCGAGTCCCTTGCCGTCGCGCACCGCCTTGACGAAGCGCGGATCGATGATGGGCAGGTAACGGCGGGCGAGGTCGTCGATCTCCTCATCGTCGAGGGGCGCATACCCCTCGATGACCCCGGCGAAGCACTCGTTCATCAGCCGGAGGACCGGCCGGATGTACGGCTTGAGCTCGGAGCGGCGGGCGAACTCGACGACCTCGAAGGCGCTGCCGCGGAGCCGTCGCTGGACCACCTGGTAGGCGCGAGGCAGCACCTCGGGCACCGGGACTTTGTACACCACGTAGTCGTTGTGTTTCTCCCAGCCGAGCCGGTCCATGAGCAGCGGGATGTAGGCCGGGTTCTGGTACGTGGCGATGGAAGTACGTTCCTGGAAGCCGTCGATCAGGAATCCTTCCGGATCCTGGTCGGACCAGGCCTGGGGCCCGATCACGCTGGTCATGCCGCGGGCGCGGACCCAGTCGCAGGCCGCATCGAGCAGCATTCCGGCGACGTCCGGGTCATCGGGGCACTCGAGCTCGGCGAAGCGTCCCCAGTGCTCGTTGCGCAGCTCGTTGTAGCGGCGGTTGATGATGGCGGCGATCCGGCCGATGGGCCGGCCGCGCTCATCGCGTGCCAGCCAGCGGGCGTGGTCGCAGTAGCGCGTGGCCAGGTTGCGGCTGGAGAAGTTGCGCCACTCGTCCATGCGCAGCGGCGGCACCCAGTCCGGCTCATTGCCGTGCAGTCGGTACGGGAGCAGCGTGTAGGTACGCCGGTCCCGCCACCCGGTTACGGGCTCGATGCGCACGCGGCATCCGGTCATGGTGGTTGGGTTCGGGGGGAATCTCAGGTGCGACCGCGCGCTCCAACGTAACGTTCCGGGCGCATGTCGCACACCCCTGCCCCTCCGGCAGATGGAAGCGGCGAGCGCAGAGACGGACACGCTGGCCCGTGGTCGGAGTGCCGCCCATATTGCCGGCACACCGCACATCCCCGGTTCCGGAGCCCCCTGCATGCGCGTCCTGCTGCCGGCGTTGCTCGCGCTACTCGCGTCCGACGTGGTCCTGGCCCAGTCCGTGGCGGACACCTCCCGTTTCCAGCCGTTGCCACTGCCCGCGCCCAACGTCTACCGCACGGCCGCGGGGCGGCCCGGGCCACAGTACTGGCAGCAGCGGGTGGACTACAGGCTGGCGGCGGAGCTGGACACGGCCGCGAACGTCCTGCACGGCCAGGGCACGATCACGTACCGGAACAACTCGCCGGACGCGCTGCCCTACCTGTGGCTTTATCTCGACCAGAACATCTGCGCGCCGGGCAGCATCACGGCAACGCTGAACCAGCCGCCGCTGGTGTTCCAGGATGCGGTCTTCGACTTCGGCTGCCGCGGCTTCGCGGGCGGCATCACGCTGGAGCACGTGCGCAGCGGCGGGCGCGACCTGCCGTACCAGGTCTACGGCACCACCATGAAGCTGCCGCTGCCGGCCGCACTGGCACCCGGCGGTACGGTGGAACTGGACGTCGCCTGGCGGTTCCCGATCCCGGAGTACGGCGCGGGACGGATGGGGCGGGACGGCGCGCTGTACGAGATCGCGTGGTGGTACCCGCGGCTGGCCGTGTACGACGACGTGCGGGGCTGGAACACCGATCCCTACATCGGGGCCGGCGAGTTCTACCTGGAGTACGGCAGCTTCGACGTGCAGCTCACCGTGCCGGCCAGCTTCCTGGTCACGGCCACGGGCGCGCTGCAGAACCCCGAGACCGTGCTCACGCAGACGCAGCGGGACCGGCTGACGCGCGCGCTGGCCGGCACGGAGCCGGTCGCGATCGTGACCGCGGCCGAGGCGGGCAAGCCGGTGACGCGTCCCGCGCGCGGCGGCCGCCTGACCTGGAGCTTCCATGCCGATGACGTGCGGGATTTCGCGTTCGCGGCCGGCAACGAGCTGCGCTGGGACGCCGCCGGCTACGACGGCATCCTGATCCAGACCTTCTATCGCCCGCGCGCCGACAAGTGGTCCGAGGGCATCCGGATGGCGCGGCACAGCATCGAGTTCTTCAGCAAGGCGTGGTACCGCTACCCGTACCCGCACGCCACCACCGTGGAGGGTCCGATCGAGGGGATGGAGTACCCGATGCTGACGTTCGTGCCGAGCAATGTCGGGCGCGAAGACCTGTACTGGGTGCTGATGCACGAGTTCGGGCACGAGTGGTATCCCATGGTGGTGGGCAGCAACGAGCGGCTGTACCCGTGGATGGACGAGGGCTTCAACAGCTTCATCGACCTGTACGCGTCCGCCGACTACTTCCGGGGCACCGCCTACGGCGACACCGTGGCGGACATGCCGCTGCACCTGTATCCGCAGCACGCGCTGTCCGGCGAAGAGCAGCCGCTGAGCACGCGGCCGGTGGAATCGAAGGACCTGTTCTGGACCGCGTACCGGAAACCGTCGCTGATGCTCAAGGTGCTGCGCGAGGAAGTGCTCGGGCCGGAGCGCTTCGATGCCGCGTTCCGTGACTACACCGCCACGTGGGCCTACAAGCATCCTACGCCGGCCGACTTCTTCCGGCTGATGGGCGATGCGAGCGGCATGCAGCTCGACTGGTTCTGGCGCGACTGGATCTACACCACGGCGCGGCTCGACCAGGCGGTAGCCGCGGTGCGCGAACGCGAGGATGGCACGCACGTGCTGCTGGAGAACCGCGGCACCATGCTGCTGCCGGCGGAGCTCGCGCTCACCTACGCCGATGGGAAGACCGAGACCGTGAAGCTGCCCATCGAGATGTGGAACCTGGGCAGCCACTTCGCCTATCGCATCCCGCCCGGCCGCACGGTGGTCGGCGCGAAGCTCGATCCGCGCGGCGTCCTGCCAGACACGGATCGCCGCAACAACGAATGGAGGCGTACCCCATGAGTGGCTTGGCGGCACGTGCCCGACGCTATCTGGGTGATGCGGCCCGCGGCATCGAGCGGGCCCCGGTGGAGGTGGCCCTCGCGCTGTACATCGCGGTCACCTACTCCTACGCCATCGAGGCCGGCGAGGAGGCCATGGCGGTGTGGCTGGAGAGCACCGTCACGGCTTTGCTGGTGCTGGCGTTCGCGTGGACCGGCACGCTGCTGCACGCGCTCGGCGCGTGGCGAGCTCGCACCCGGTGGGCGGTGACACTGGCCGGTGCGGTGCTGGTGGGCGGCTATGCCGCGCTGGTGCTCGACTTCACGAAGAACGCGGAGGCCTGGCGGGCGGCCGGACTGCTGGCCGCGGCCGTGCTCTGGCTGATCGCGCTGCCGGCGTTCGCCGCGCGCGCGGCGCCGGTGGCGCGCCTGCGCCTGGTGGACGCCCGCATCCTGCTGCGGCTGATCGCGGTGGTGCTCTACGGCCTGGCGCTGTTCGCGGGCCTGGCGCTCGCGCTCGCCGCCATCGACACGCTCTTCGAGCTGCAGCTCGAGGGCCAGATCTACGGCCACGTCTTCGGCTGGATCCACTTCGTGCTGGTGCCCTGGGTGGTGTTCGGCGGCCTCGAGGATTACGTCCGCCCGGCGGCAGGGCCGAGCGCGGTCGGGAGTGCCGTGCAGCGCCTGGCGCTCTACCTGGTCCCGCCGCTGCTCACCCTCTACTTCCTGATCCTGTACGCGTACATGGTGCGCATCGCGCTCACTGGCGAGGTGCCGAAGAACCTGGTCTCGCCGATGGTGCTGGCGGCCTGCGCGCTCACCACGCTGGCGCTGCTGCTCTTCGACCCGCAACCCGGCGCCGGCGCCCTCGCGCGCGCGCTGCGCCTCGCGCCCGCGTTGCTGCTGCCCCTGGTGCCGCTCGGCGCCTGGGCGCTGCTGCTCCGCCTCGGGCAGTACGGGTGGACGGAGTTCCGGGCGCTGCGCCTGGTGCTGCTCGCCGCGTTCACCGGGCTCGCGCTGGGGGCCACGGTCCAGCTGGTGCGACGGCGTCCGTTCGCGCTGCACGTGGCGCCCGTGGCGCTCGCGGTCATCCTGCTGCTCGCGGTGCTCGGACCCTGGAGCGTGCTGCCGCTCTCGCGCCGCAGCCAGCAGCAGCGGCTGGAGATCGCGCTCGCGCAGGTCGAGCGCATCCCGCTGGACACCACCACTGCCGCCCGCGGCCGCATCGAGCTCGCGCCGGGAGCGGCCCGCGCGCTGCTCCGGGGCGCGCAGCCGGTGGTGCCCGCCGGTCCGGTGCGGACCGTGCCCGCGGCGCTCTACGACCAGGTGCAGGCGGACGCGCGTTATCTGCACGCGCACTTCGGCGCGGCCGCGCTGCCGTCCGCGCTGGTCCGCTTCGCTGGCCGGGACGAGCGCTGGGTGGACTTCGCGGGCTCGCTCGGCCTGCTGCGGGCGCCCGATGCCAGCCCGGAGGGCAACCGGGCCGTGTACCGGCGGCTGCCGAAGGAGCTGCCCGTGCGCGTGCGGGGTGGCACGCTGTACCGCGTGGAGTACCAGTGGCAGGACCCCCGGCAGCCGGCCCCGCCGGCCGCGGTGAGCGCGGACTCGCTGCGCCTGATCCTGCGGCTGCCGGCTGCGCTGCTCACCGCCGACCTGGCGCCGCTGCTCGCGTCGCCAGCGGGGACGCGCGGCGAGTTGCCAGCCGAGGCCAGCGTGGTCCCGGTGCGGGACGCCGGTGGTGCGGCCGTGGGGGAGCTGGTGGTGCTCGAGGTGTCCGTGGGCGGGGAGCCGGGACGGCGCGGGCTGAGGCACGTGCTGGGCACGCTGCTGCTGCCTGACAGCATCGGCCTTTGATAGGGCAGATCATCGAAACGCGGAGGCGGACGTGGGGGTGATGCTGTTCCACGCACATTCGGGGTTGCGCTACGCGGTGCTGCTGGCGGGCAT